>JANPNF010000336.1:0-8993 GCA_031427315.1 Burkholderiales bacterium
GTGCGAGCGCATGCCGATGCCGACGATGCTGACCTTGCAGATCTTGGTGTCGCCCGACAGCGTGGCTGCGCCGGTCTTCGGTAGCACCGCCGACTTCAGCAGGTCCATCGTGCGGGCGTAGTCGTTGCGGTGCACGGTGAATGAGAAATCGGTTTTCCCGTCGTGCGACACGTTCTGGATGATCACATCGACATCGATGTTCGCATCGGCCACCGGGCCGAGGATCTGGAAGGCGATGCCCGGCTTGTCGGGCACACCAATCAGGCTGATCTTGGCCTCGTCGCGATTGAAGGCGATGCCGGCCACAACGGCTTGTTCCATTTTTTCGTCCTCTTCGAAAGTGATCAGCGTGCCCGACTTCGCCTCTTCGGCGATGTCGATGTCCCACGGCGTGAAGCTCGACAGCACGCGCAGCGGCACGCGGTACTTGCCGGCAAATTCCACCGAGCGAATTTGCAGCACTTTGGAGCCGAGGCTCGCCATCTCCAGCATCTCCTCGAAGCTGATGGTGGACAACCGCCGTGCCTCGGGCACGATGCGCGGGTCGGTGGTGTAAACACCGTCGACATCGGTGTAGATCAGGCACTCGTCGGCCTTCAGCGCGGCCGCCACGGCCACCGCCGAGGTATCGGAGCCGCCGCGGCCGAGCGTGGTGATGTTGCCCAGCTCATCGACACCCTGAAAACCGGTGATCACGACCACCTTGCCAGCCGCCAGATCGGCGCGCACGCGCTGGTCGTCGATGCTCTGGATGCGCGCCTTGGTGTAGGCCGAATCGGTCTTGATCGGCACCTGCCAGCCGGCGTAGCTGACCGATTGAACGCCCTCGGCTTGCAGCGCAATCGCCAGCAGGCCGACCGACACCTGCTCGCCGGTCGCGGCGATCGCATCGAGCTCGCGCATCAGCTCGGGCGAGCTGCGCTCGGGCGACAGCTCCTTCGCCAGACCGAGCAGGCGATTCGTCTCGCCGCTCATTGCCGACGGCACCACCACCACCATATGGTGACCGGCGCGCGCCCATTTGGCCACGCGCTTGGCCACGTTGCGGATGCGCTCGGTCGAGCCCATCGAGGTGCCACCGTATTTGTGTACTGTCAGGGCCATGGGGTTCGGTGCATTGCAGCGACAGACACGCCGCTGCCGATTTCGGGAAAGCCCTCCATTTTACAAGCGCCGACACCGCGCCGGAAGGCAAGCTGATCACACGCGCGCGACCGGCTCCCAGCACAGCGTCACCTGTGGCTGCCCGGGCAAGCCGATCACCCGTGCATCGAGGCCCAGGCCGGGCACGAAGACCAGTTGCCCGCCGCTGTAGACCAGCGGGCCCAAGCGCTGCCAGGCGGGCAGCTCGGCCGCCTGAAACTGCTTCTTCAGGCTGCGCGCCGGGCGCCCGATGCCGGCCTGGAAGCGCTCGCCGCCCGATCGCTCACGCAATTCGACCTGCGCCAGCCAGGCCAGCGGCACACCGCCCTCCTGCACCCGCATCACCCGCAGGCGGCCACCCCATCCGGGCAGGCGATAGGTGCCAGCGCGGCGGATGCTGAGTGTCGATTCGAAGACCTTCGCCTCGGCCGACACCCCGGCCGCGGGTTGCCACGTCAGGTAACCGCGGTACCGCCGCAACAGCCCACCGGCCAGCGGCCACGAAGCTGCGCCGTCACCGAACAGCTCGTCGTTCAGGCGCGTGATCAGCGTGGCCGGCGGCGCGGCGCTGGTCTGGCCTCGCAGCCAGGCGCGCAGCGCATTGACCCGGCGCGCCACCGACAACGTCTGATACCCGGTGAGCGCCAGACCTTCATCGCCCGAGATCTTCAACAGGTCGTCCACCGCCACCTCGTCGAGGCACGCAGTCGCCTGCTGCGCCCAGGTCGCCGCGGCAGCCAGCGCAGGTTCAGCGTCAGGAAAAGCGCGTTCCAGCGCGGGCCAGACGGCGTGGCGCAATCGGTTGCGTGCGTAGCGCTCATCGGTGTTGCTGTCGTCATCGATGTAGGCGAGGCCCTGCACTTGCACGTAGGCCTCGATGACACGGCGGGGCATCTCCAGCCACGGGCGCACCCAGCGCAGACCATCACGCAATGCGCTGCGCGGCATGCCCGCAAGCCCTGCAACGCCGGCCGAGCGCAGCGCCTGCAGGATCAACGTCTCTGCCTGGTCGCGGCGGTGGTGCCCGAGCAGAACCAACCCAGCACCGCGCGCCAGCGCCATGCGCTTCAGCGCGGCATAGCGCTCGCGGCGGGCCCACGCTTCGATGCTGTCGCCCGGCAGCGGCCGACTGCGCAGTCGGGCTGCGGAGAACGACAGCGGCAGCCCATCGGCTGCCCAGCGTGTGCATTGATCTCGGCAGTGGCGCTCCCAGGCATTGGCGTATGCACTGAGGCGGTGGTTGATGTGCAGCGCGGCCACCGTGACGCCAAGTTCACGCGCAGCGATCAGCGTGGCATGCAACAGCGCGGTGGAATCTCGACCGCCGCTGTAGGCAACGGCCACACAGGCGGATGGCGGCGAAGACCTCACGCGCCGCCGCCTCGGGCGCTCAACGGTCGGTGGTGTCGGTGAACCGGCCGCAGGTCTGCAGGCGCTCGTAGCGGCGCTGTAGCAATTCCTTCGGCTTCAGGTCGCTGATCTGGCGCAACGCATCGTTCAAGGCGCGCTTGAGGTGTGCGGCCATCGCCTTGATGTCGCGGTGACCGCCGCCGACCGGCTCGGTGACGATCTTGTCGACCAAGCCCAGCGCCTTCAGGCGGTGTGCGGTGATGCCGAGCTGCTCGGCGGCGTCGGCGGCGCGCTCCGAGGTTTTCCACAGAATCGAGGCGCAACCTTCCGGCGAGATCACCGAGTAGATCGAGTACTGCAACATCAACAACTGGTCGCCGACGCTGAGCGCCAGCGCCCCGCCGGAGCCGCCCTCGCCGATGATCGTGACGACGATCGGCACTTCGAGCTGGGCCATCTCGAAGATGTTGCGGCCGATTGCTTCCGACTGGCCGCGCTCCTCGGCGCCGATGCCGGGGTAGGCGCCGGGCGTGTCGACGAAGCTGAAGATCGGCAGGCCGAATTTCTCGGCCAACTTCATCAGACGCAGCGCCTTGCGGTAGCCCTCGGGGGCGCGACATGCCGAAGTTGCGCACGCCGCGCTCGCGGGTGTCGCGGCCTTTTTGGTGGCCGATCTCCATGCAAGCCTGACCGTTGAAACGCGCCAGGCCACCGACGATGGACTGGTCATCGGCGAAGTGCCGGTCGCCGTGCAGTTCGTGGAAGTCGGTGAAAATTTCGCTGACGTAGTCCAGCGTGTACGGCCGCTGCGGGTGACGGGCGATCTGCGTCACCTGCCACGGCGTCAGGCTGGCATAAATGTCCTTGGTGAGCTGCAGGCTCTTCTTGCTGAGGCGGTCGATCTCTTCGGAGATGTCAACCGCCGACTCATTCTGCACATAGCGCAGTTCGTCGATCTTCGTTTCGAGGTCGGCCACCGGCTGCTCGAATTCAAGAAAGTGTCTTTTGCTCATCCGTGGGCTACTCGCAGTATCCGTCGGCATCAGGTACCGAACGGCTCAGTAGTCTACCGGCACCAGGTAGAGGCTGCGCCAGATGTACCAGGTGGCGACCGACCGGAACGGCGACCAGGCCTCGCCCACCTCACGCGCTTCGGCGCGCGACACCGGCTCGCCGCTGAAGTAGTTGACGCTGATGCCCTTAATCAATCCCACATCGTCCAGCGGCAGCACGTTCGGTCGGATCAGGTGGAACATCAGGAACATCTCGGCCGTCCAGCGGCCGATGCCGCGGATCGCCACCAGCTCGTCGATGATGGCCTCGTCGTCCATCTCGGCCCACTGCCGCTCGCGCACCGAACCGACCGCAAAATGCCGCGCCAGGTCGTTCAGGTACTCGACCTTGCGCGCCGACAGGCCCGCCGCGCGCAGCGCTGTAGCCTGCGACTTCAGCACACCAGCCGGTTGCAGACGGACCGTGCCGCCAGGCACCACCGCCACGAAGCGATCCCACACTGTTTGCGCCGCCTTGACCGAGATCTGCTGGCCGATGATGGAGCGGGCCAGCGTGGTGAACGCGTCACCGCGGCCTTTCAAGTGGGTGTCGCCGCATGTCGGGATCAGCTTGCGCATCACCCGGTCGCGCTTGGCGAGGTGCTTGCACGCATCTTCCCAGTAGGCCGGTGGCGAGCTCACCGCGGCTGACACGGTCATGCCTTGACCCAGGTGGTGCCCTGCGAGGAATCCTTCAGCACGATGGACTGCGCTGCGAGCTCCTGCCGGATTTGATCGGCACGGGCGAAATCGCGCGCCGCCTTCGCCCCCTGACGCTCGGCGATCAAGGCATCGATGCGCGACTCATCCAGCCCGCTGCCCGCCTGCAAGAAGGCCTGCGGCGCCTGCTGCAAGAGCCCCAGCGTCGCACCCAGCGCCTTCAGCAGCCGCGCGGCCCGCGGCGAACGGGTGCGATTGACCTCGCCGGCCAAGTCGAACAGCACCGCGACGGCGCCGGGCGTGTTGAAGTCCTCGTTCATCTCGGCGCGGAAGGCCGCGGCCTGCGGCTGCGTCCAGTCGATGGCGGCGTGTGCATCGTCAGCCGCATCGACACGGGTCAAGTCCACACTGGCCAAGTCCACACTGGCAAGGGCGGTGTAGATCCGCCGCAGCGCATGCCGTGCATCGTCGAGGTTGGTGTCGCTGAAGTTGAACGGGCTGCGGTAGTGGGTGCGCAACATAAAGAAGCGCACCGTCTCGCCGTCATAGCGCTTGAGCACATCGCGAATGGTGAAAAAATTGCCAAGCGACTTCGACATCTTCTCGTTGTCGACGTTGAGGAAGCCGTTGTGCATCCAGACGTTGACGTATTTGTGGCCCGACGCGCCCTCACTCTGCGCGATCTCGTTCTCGTGGTGCGGGAACTGCAAGTCGAGCCCACCACCATGGATGTCGAAATGCTCGCCGAGCAGCGCGCAGCTCATCGCCGAGCACTCGATGTGCCAGCCGGGGCGGCCCAGGCCGTACGGGCTCTCCCACTTGGCGTCGGCCGGCTCGCTCGCCTTGGCCGACTTCCACAGCACGAAGTCCAGCGGGTCGTGCTTGCCATCCAGCACCGCCACGCGCTCGCCCGCGCGCAGCTGGTCGATCGACTTGCCCGACAGCCGCCCGTAAGCCGGGAACTTGCGCACCGCGTAGTTGACGTCGCCGTTGGGCGACCGGTAGGCCAGGCCCTTTTCTTCCAGCGTGCCGATCATCTTCAGCATGGCCGGCACGTGCTCAGTGGCACGCGGCTCGTGGGTCGGCGGCAGGATGCCGAGCGCGGCCACATCCTGGTGCATCGCCGCGGTCATCTCGTCGGTCAGCTGGCGAATCGGGATGTTGCGTTCGACGGCGCGCTTGATGATTTTGTCGTCGATGTCGGTGATGTTGCGCACATAGGTGACGTCGTAACCCAGCTCGCGCAGCCAGCGGCAGGTGACATCGAAGGCCATCATGAACCGCGCATGGCCGACATGGCACAGGTCGTAGATCGTCATGCCGCAGACGTACATGCGCACTCGGTGGGCATCGATCGGGGTGAACACCTCTGTCTCGCGGGACAGGGAATTGAAGATGCGCAAGGTCATGGGCAAGGTCGCAAGGATCGCGGCGCGCCGCGTCAAGATGCCTACAGGGGAACGGGGCCGCGATTGTGCAGCGTGGTCGCATCGGTACGGAGCAAGACCAGCGCCTAAACCGACCGATTTCTGCGCGGAGCGGCGCACCTACAATCGCATGAAAGTCAGTATAGCGGCGCACTTTCGGACGACGCGCTATGTTCTGCGCTCTTCACGCATCACACCTCGATCGGCCCCTGAACCCATGCCCCTCGCTCGACGTTTGCAACTCGCATTTGCGACGATGATTCTGTTGCTGTCGGTTGGCGCGCTTCACGCCGCAGACGACTTGGCGCGCATCACCCAGTTGTTCCGCTCCGGCCAGCAGACCGAGGCGTTCACGCAAATCGATGCGCTGCTCGCCACCAAATCGGATCAGCCCGATTTGCGCATGCTCAAGGGCGTGTTGCTGGTCGACGTGCGCCGCACCGATGAAGCGCTGGTCGTGTTTCAGCAGCTCACCGAAGATTTCCCCGAGGTGCCTGAACCGTACAACAACCTTGCGGTGCTGTACGCGGCACGCGGCGATTTCGACCGGGCCCGCTTGGCGTTGGAAGGCGCTTTGCGCGCCAACCCCGGCTTCGCGACCGCCCACCAGAACCTCGGCGATGTGTATGCGCAGCTGGCGCAACTGGCGTACCAGCGGGCGCTGAAGGCCGAACCAACCAACACAGACGTCCCGCCGCGGCTGGCACTGCTGCGCAAATTGACCGATCCGGCAGCCCGTCCAGCGACGCCCTGATCGGCGATCACCATTTTTTTGAGAGACATTCCATGCGTTCAAGATTTCTCGTCGGCATCGTAGCCGCGGTGCTGTCGGCAGTAGCGGCCACCTCGGCTTGCGCCCAGAAGGTGAACATGACCACCAGCCTCGGTGACATCGTCATCGAACTCGATGCCGCCAAGGCGCCGAAGTCGGTCGACAACTTCTTGCAGTACGCGAAGGCCGGGCATTACGACGGCACTGTGTTCCACCGCGTGATTGAGAATTTCATGATCCAGGGCGGCGGTTTCTCGCCCGATCTGAATGAGAAGCCTACCCGCGCGCCGATCCCACTGGTGGCGCGCAACGGCCTCGGCAACAGCCGCGGCACGCTGGCAATGGCACGCACCTCGAACCCCAATTCCGCGACCGCGCAGTTCTTCATCAACGTGCAGGACAACACCTTCCTCGACGCCGCGAAGTCGCCCGATGGCAATGGCTACGCGGTCTTCGGCAAGGTGGTCTCGGGCATGGACGTGGTCGACCGCATCCGCGTGGTGCAAACCGGCAACCGCGGCCCTTATCAAAACGTGCCACTGCAGCCCGTGACCATCCTCAAAGTCACGGTTGCGCCCTGAACGCGCAGCCGACATCGAATTCCAACCCCACGACACCCACCACACCATGGCAACCCAAGTTGAACTGCACACCTCCCACGGCCTGCTGACGATCGAGCTCGACGACGCGCTGGCGCCGCTGAGCGCCGCCAATTTCCTCGCTCACGCGCGCAAGGGCTTCTACGACGGCACGATTTTTCACCGCGTGATCAAGGGCTTCATGGTCCAGGGCGGCGGCTTCGAGCCCGGCATGAAGCAGAAGTCCAGCGACGCGCCAATACAGAACGAGGCCAACAACGGGCTGAAGAATCAGCGCTACACGCTGGCGATGGCGCGTACCTCCGATCCGCATTCGGCCACCGGCCAGTTCTTCATCAATGCCAACGACAACGAGTTCCTGAACTTCAAGGCTGAGACGTCCAGCGGCTGGGGTTACGCCGTGTTCGGCAAGGTGGTGGCAGGCACCGAGGTGGTCGACGCGATCGAAGGCGTGAAGACCGGCCGCAAGGGCCACCACGACGATGTGCCGAACGACGATGTGGTGATCATCAAGGCCGTGGTGGTCTAGTCTCGTGTCGACAGACGGCCCGCTTGCGTTGCCGACGTTCTGGGAAATGCAGACATCGGCCGAGTGGCGCACGATCGATTTCATCAGTGACCTGCACCTGGCCGAAGGCACACCGCGCACTTTCGACGCCTTCGCGTCGTACCTGCGGCAGACCCGCGCCGACGCGGTGTTCATCCTCGGCGACCTGTTCGAGGTGTGGGTCGGTGACGACTCTCGGCATGAGGGCTTTGAGGCCCGCTGCACCGAGGTGCTGTGCGAGGCGACCACGCACTGTGCGCTGGGCTTCATGGTCGGCAACCGCGACTTTTTGGTCGGCGCCGACATGCTTAAAGCCAGCGGTGTGTTGGCACTCGCCGATCCGACCGTGATGGTGGCCTTCGGCGAGCGTGTGATGCTCACCCACGGTGATGCGCTCTGCCTGTCAGATCTGCCGTACCAGCGCTTCCGTGCGATGGTGCGCAATCCAGCCTGGCGCCGCGAGTTTCTGGCCCACCCGCTGGCCGAGCGGCGCCGCGCGGCGCGCGAAGTGCGCGACGAGAGCGAGCGACGCCAACGCGAACAGGTGGCCGGCCGCGACGCCGACATTGACGTCGCCACCGCCGTGCGCTGGATGCATGAGGCCGGTACGTCGCTGCTGATCCATGGGCACACCCACCGGCCCGGAACCGACGCACTCGCGCCGGGCTTCGCCCGCCACGTGTTGAGCGACTGGGACCTTGATCACGCCAGCGCGCCGCCGCGCGCCGAAGTGCTGCGATGGAGCGTGGCGGGGCTGAGGCGCTTGTCACTGGCGCAAATCACCGAGTAATGAGCGTGCTGGCCAGCGCGCAAGCCGCATGGCAACGCTGGCGTGAAGATCGAGCGTGTCGCCGACACGCGATTCCCGATGCGCTGTGGCAACTGACGCTGGCGCGCTACCCCTTCCTCGGCTGGCGGTCGGCCGAACAGTTGATCCGGTTGAGGCGTCTTGCGACGCTGTTCCTTGCGCGCAAGGAATTCAGCGGTGCGCACGGTTTGTCAGTGACCGATGAAATGGCCGTGGCTGTTGCTTCCCAGGCCGTGCTGCCGATCTTGAACCTCGCCCGAGGCCTAGCCCTGTACGACGGCTTCATCGGCATCGTGATGCGACGCGATGCGGTGCGGGCGCCACGCGAGGTCACGGACGATGACGGCGTGGTGCACGAATATGAAGAAGAGCTGGCCGGCGAAGTGATGCCGCAGGGCCCGGTGATGCTGTCGTGGCATGACGTGGAGGCTGCCGCTGAGGCCTCAGAACCCACCCGTTGGGCTTACAACGTGACGATCCACGAATTCGCGCATGTGATCGACATCGTCAATGGCGGTGCTGATGGCATGCCGCCGCTTCCCGACCGCACCGCGCAACTGGCGTGGATCACGGTGATGGATGCGGCGTACATCGACTTCTGCGCGCAGGTCGATGCAGGCAGCGAGACGGCACTC
>JANPNF010000337.1:0-5930 GCA_031427315.1 Burkholderiales bacterium
GCGCCACGCCGGCCGGCCATGTGCGCGCCAGCTACCGCAACTTCTTTCCGCCCGAGGCGCAATGGCAATTCAGCGGGCTGCGGCTGGCGCGTGATGTCGCTGCCTGAGTAGACCCGTCAAGAATTGAGAATTGCCAGCACATCGGAGTGAAACTCCCGCTGGTACAAGATGTAGACGACACCCGCGGTGGCCAGCACGAAGGCCAGCGGTGACAGCAGCCAGCTGAGCGCCGCGAACGCAAAATAGTAGGCCCGCAGCCCGTCGTTGAACGTCTCCGCCGCCATGCCGACAACGCGGCCCGCGCGGTCAGCGAACTCATCCCGCGAAATCGCGTGCTGCTCGAACTGCGCGGACTCCGGTGCCGACGCCACGAGCAGCGCACCGAAGGTGTACTGACGCATCGCCCAGGTGAAGCGGAAGAAGGCGTAGACGAAGATGGCCAGCATTAGCACGATCTTCATGTCGAGCACCAGCACCGAGGTGCGCACCGCAAACGGAATCTCGCGCACCAGCTCGCCCGCGTTGTTCGAGCCCAGCACGGCCAGCAAGCCGCCGATGATCAGGATGGTCGTCGAGGCGAAGAACGACGGGCTGGTCGACAGGTTCTGGATCACCACACCATCGATGACGCGCACCTCACGGTAGGTGGTCTGCAGCATCCACTGCCGCCGGATTCGGTTGGTCGACGCCAGAATCGAGGCTTGGCGATGCGCCAGGCTGCGCGCGAACCAGGCGTAGCCGATCCAGCCGCCGAAGAAGATGCCCAGCGCCACCCAGTCATGCCAGGGCAGCAGGCGTAAAACCGTTAACGCGATGTCCATGCAGCAATGTAGCAATGTGGCAATGTAGCAAGCGGCGCGGGCGCGACCGCCCCGCTCAGGCCGCCAGGTCGAATACCAACACCTCGGCGTCCTGCCCGTCAGCCAACACCAGCCGACTTTCACCACTGAGCTTGGCCGCGTCGCCACCCACCAGCAGCTGGCCGTTGACGCTGAGCTGTCCGCGCACCAGGTGCACATAGGCCTTGCGCTGCGGGTCGAGTGCCAGCTCGGCGTGCTCACCGGCATCGAACAAGCCGGCGCGGATCGAGGCGTCGGCATGCACCGTCACCGACCCGTCGCGGCCATCGGGGCTGGCAACTAAGCGCAGGCGACCGCGCTTCTCAGCCGCATCAAAAGGCTTCTGTTCGTAGCCAGGCTCGATGCCGGGTTCGCTCGGCAAGATCCAGATTTGCAGCAGGTGCGTGCTCGCGTTTTGCTCGTGATTGAACTCGCTGTGCTGCACGCCGCGGCCCGCGCTCATGCGCTGCACATCGCCAGGCCGGATCACCGCGCCGGTGCCCAGGCTGTCCTTGTGGGCCAGTGCGCCGCTGAGCACGTAGGTGACGATTTCCATGTCGCGGTGGCCGTGCGTGCCGAAGCCGGTGCCCGGCGCGATGGTGTCGTCGTTGATGACCCGCAAGTTGCCGTAGCCCATGTGGGCCGGGTCGCGGTAGTCGGCGAACGAGAAGCTGTGGTGACTCTGGAGCCAGCCGTGGTCGGCATGACCGCGGTCCTGGGCTTTGCGTAGGGTGAGCATGGTGATCTCCTGTCGTGAGGCTTCACTGTAGAAGTCGACCGCCGTTCCAACGTACACCACGGCTTGAAGCAAGCATTCAAATAACATGAAGCGTTGCCACCCTCGCCACTTCCGGCCCGACCATGTCTCGCAATGTGCTGACCCCCGACGCGCTGACGATGATGGACGCCATCGCCCGCACCGGCAGCTTTGCCGCCGCCGCCCGCGAGATGGGCAAGGTGCCTTCGGCGCTGACCTACAGCGTGCGGCAACTCGAAGACGCGCTCGACGTGCTGCTGTTCGACCGCCGCTCAGGCCAGGCCAAGCTGACTGCGGCCGGCATCGAGCTGCTGCACGAAGGCCGCAGCTTGCTCGAACAGCTGGACGCGGTGGCCAACCGGGTCAAGCGCGTGGCCACCGGCTGGGAAACGCAGCTGACGATTGCGGTGGACGATGCGCTGTCGAGGCTGACGGTGTTCGAGCTGTGCGAGGACTTCTATGCGCTGCGCCCGCCCGCGCCGACGGGTGCGGCGTCCACCGACGCCGCTGGCCCGGGCACCCGGCTGCGGCTGCGCACCGAGGTGCTCGCCGGCACCTGGGAGGCGTTGGTCAGCGGCCAGGCCGATCTGGCGATTGGTGTCGTGCTCGACTGCGCGCCACCGGTCGGCTTGAAGGTTGAGCCGCTGGGCACGATGGGGTTCGTGTTCGCGGTGGCACCGCACCATCCGCTGGCCACGGTCGATGAATCGATCACCGACGTCATGCTGGTGCGCCACCGCGCCGTGGCCGTGGCCGACTCGGCCCAGCGCCTGACGCCCGTCACGGTGAACTTGCTGCCGGGGCAAGACGTTTTCACCGTGCCAACGATGCAGGCCAAGCTCGAAGCCCAGCTGCGCTGCCTGGGCTGCGGCTTCCTGCCCGAACCGGTGGCCCGCGAACACATCGCCGCGGGCCGACTCGTCGTCAAAACCGTCGAACGCACCCGGCCGCCGGCCACCTTTAGCTACGCATGGCGGGTGCCTTCGGCGCGGGCATTGATCGGCGATCCGCGCGCGCTGGACGCCGGCGTGATTGGCGACGCGGGCGTGGCCGGCGGCACGGGCAATAAAAGCAGCAGCCGCAGCGCGCCGGTCGGCCTGGCACTGCGCTGGTGGCTGGATCGGCTGGCCAGCCCGGCCACGCGCCTGGCTCTGCTGGAGCGCCACGCCGGGCCGCGGCTGCTGGGGTTCTGAGCCCCATCCCTGGTTGTAAAGCGAGCACGTGATGCGCCCCACCGGCCGCTTTGCCCCCTCGCCCACCGGCCCGCTGCATGCCGGCTCGCTGGTTGCCGCGCTGGCCAGCTGGCTCGATGCGCGTGCGATGGGCAGCCGCTGGCTGGTGCGCATCGAAGACGTCGACACGCCGCGCTGTGTGGCTGGCGTCGACAGCGTGATCCTCGCGCAACTGGCCGCCTGCGGCCTGCACCCCGACGCGCCGGTGGTGTGGCAATCGCAGCGCGGTGAGGCGTACCGGTCGGCATTGCAGCAACTGACACAGCGTGGGCTGGCCTTTGCCTGCGGCTGCTCGCGGCGCGACATCGAGGCGGCGTGGCAGGCCAGCGGGCAGGCGCGCATCCGCCACGGCGAACTGGTCTACCCCGGCACCTGCCGCCACGGCCTGCAGGGCAAGCCGCCGCGGGCGCAGCGGCTGCGTTGCACCAATGCCGATGGCAGCGACCTGCTCATCGCCTGGACCGACCGACGGTTGGGCCCGCAAACCCAGAACGTCACGCAGACCATCGGCGACGTCGTGCTGCAGCGCGCGGACGACCTGTGGGCCTACCAGCTCGCGGTGGTCGTCGACGATGCCGCGCAGGGCATCACGCATGTGGTGCGCGGCGTAGACATCGCCGACAGCACCGCACGGCAGATCCACCTGCAACGCCAGCTCGGCCTGCCCACGCCGCAGTACCTGCACACACCGCTGGTGCTGGCGGCTGACGGCCAGAAGCTGTCGAAGCAGAACGGCGCCACCGCCTTCGACGTAAGCGACCCACTGGCCGCGCTGCGCGCAGCGGGCGCGGTGCTCGGCATCGAGGCGCACGGCGTCACGGTGGCCGAGTGGTTGGCCTGCGCGGTGCGATGCTGGGCGGCGGTGTATGTGCCGCCATTTGTGCCTCCGTTACCCGCCCTCTCGGGCTCGGCCGATCAGACGTCCGCCGACGCGGCCCCGGGTGACATGAGCGGGCTGGCCAAACCCTTGGCGTGAACGGGCAAGGCCTGCAGCTGGCCGAGCCAGGGCATAGCGGACTCGCCCCACATCTGTTTGTGGGGCACCAATTCGGCTCGCTCGTTCACACAGCCCAGCCTCAGATTCAACGTCTGCGGAACGTCGGCTTCGGTGGCATACAGCTGAGTCCCGCACTCAGCGCAGAAGGCTTGCGCTCGTCGGTTGCCACTCGCAGCCACCTTGACGTAGTGCTTCGCGGTACCGGACAGGATCACGTCCTCCTCAGGCGTCGGCAGCACGGCCCTAAAAGGCGCGCCCGAGATCTGCTGGCAATCCGCGCAATGGCAAACCAGCACTTTCTTAGGGTCGACGGTGGCCTTGAACGTGATGGCGCCGCAGTGGCACTTACCGGTGATTTGCATGGGAGGTCCTGGCGGGAACGCACGGCCCGCGCGGGCTACTTGGTCGAGGCCGGCGGATCGTGGCGGCCCGAGAAGAAGGTGCGCAGGTGCTTCAAGATCAGGTTCAAGTCCAACGGCTTGGTCCAGTAGCCATCGACGCCGCTCTGCTTGGCCAACTCCTGCTGCTGCGGCAGCGCGTCGGCGGTGACCGCGATGACATGCATCTGACGCGTGCCGGGTTGCTGGCGGATTTGCCGCACGATGTCCAGACCCGACATGTCGGGCAGGTTCATGTCGGTCAGCAGCAGCTCGGGCTGTTCGGTGCGCGCGAGCTTCAGCCCTTCAGCGCCGGTGGACGCTTCGAGCAGGCGCCAGTTGCCGAGCCGCGCGAACACCTCGCGCATCAGCATCGCGTTGACCGGGTCGTCTTCGATGTAGAGCGCGGTGCCGCCGACCGCTTCGATCCAGTCGGTCTGCGCCGGCATGGCGTCGGTCGAGTCCGGCCCGTGCCGCGCACCTTTGGCCTGTGGCAGCTTGACGGTGAAGCACGAGCCGACATGCGGCGTCGACGTGACCTCGAGGGTGCCGCCCATGCCTTGCGTCAGTTCACGGGCAATGACCAAGCCCAGCCCGGTGCCCTCGATCTGCGTTTTTTCGGCACCCACGCGGTTGAAGGGCTGGAACAGCTGGTCGAGTTGCGAGGTGGTCATGCCGACGCCAGAGTCTTCGATGCGCAGCTGCAGCTTCGTGCTGCCGAGTGGCTCGACCACCACGCTGACGTAGCCGCCGGCGCGGTTGTACTTGATGGCGTTCGACAACAGGTTGGTGAACAACTGGTCCATCCCGCGGCGGTCGGCCCTGGCATGCAGACCGTAGTCGCCGCCGATGAAATTGACCTGAACCGCGCGCTCAAGCGCCAGCGGCAGCAACAGCGTGATGCCGTCGGCCACGACTCGATTGATCGACACCGCCTCGCGCTGCAGCGAAAACATGTGCTGCTCGATGCGCGACAGCTCCAGCACATCGTTGACCAGGCTGAGCAGCCGCGTGCCCGAGGCGCGTATGGTCTGCACCCGCTGTTTCTGGTTGCCGGTCAATGGCTCCTTGCGGTCGCCTTCGAGCAGTTGGGTGAATCCGAGGATGCCGTTGAGCGGCGTGCGCAGCTCATGGCTGATGCGCGACAGCAGCTCGCTTTTGCCGCGGTTGGCCTCACGGGTCTCGGCCATTTCCTGGCGCAGCCGCTCCAGCGCCTGCTCTTCGGTGATGTCGCGGCACACGCCGATCAGCACCGGCGTGCGGGTGCGCTCGCGCGTGGCCTGCGCGCGGGTGACGAATTCGATCTGCCGCGATTCACCCGCCGGCGTGACGACGCCCAGCACGTGACGCTGGATGCCACCCGACACCGCCGCCAGGCTGATAAAAGCCTGCGCGTGTTCGCGCTCCGACGGCACCAGCATGTCCAGCCATTGCCCGAGCACGAATGAGGTCGGCGAATCGGCGGACAGGCCGTGGACGGCGCACGCGTTGCGATCGAGCGTGATGGTGGCGGTCGACAAATTAAGCTCAAAGATGCCGATGCCGGCCGCCTGCGAGGCCAGCTCCCATTGCTGACCGGCGCGCGTCATCTCGGTCGCGGCGCGCTCCGACTCGGTGACGTCGGCAGCGAAACCGTGCCACAGCACGCTGCCGTCGGGCATCCGACGCGGGCTCGCAAACCCGCTGACAACGCGCTGCCCGGCCTGCGGCAGCTGCACGCGGAAGGTC
>JANPNF010000338.1:0-11251 GCA_031427315.1 Burkholderiales bacterium
CCCGTTTCGCCCTGGCGTGCCCTGGCATACAGCGCCAAGGCATTGGGGTTTGGCGTGGTCGCCCGCCTGATCGCGCTGCTGTTAGTTCGACGCAGCGCATCGCCGGCCGGTCTGGCCGATCCCTACCTGAACAAGGGCGACGGCCCGCCCGATCTCGACGAGCTATGGCGCGACTTCAACAAGAAGCTCAGTGGCCTGTTCGGTGGCAAGGGCGGCGGCACACGCACGCCGAGCCCCGGTGATGGAGGCAACTTTCAACCCGACATGAAAAGTGCCGGAATCGGTGTCGGCCTGGTGGCCGGTGTGGCCGCCTTGCTGTGGCTGGGCAGTGGCGTGTTCATCGTGCAGGAAGGCCAGCAGGCGGTCGTGACCTCGTTCGGCAAATTCAGCCACACGGCAGACGCCGGTTTCCAGTGGCGCATGCCATATCCGTTTCAGGCCCATGAGACCGTGCCGGTGACCCAGTTGCGCTCCATCGAGGTGGGTCGCAATGCGGTGGTCCAGTCGACCGGGCTGCGTGATTCGTCGATGCTCACTCAGGACGAGAACATCGTCGACATTCGCTTCACCGTGCAATATCGACTGAAAGACTCCCGCGCGTATCTGTTCGAAAACCGCAACCCCGACGACGCGGTCGTGCAGGCGGCGGAGTCTGCGGTGCGCGAGATCGTCGGTAAAAGCACGATGGACTCGGTGCTTTATGAACAGCGCGACGCGATCGCCAACGAGCTGGTCAAATCTATCCAGACGCAGGCTGACCGGCTCAACACCGGCATCCTGGTTGTCAATGTCAATGTGCAAAACGTGCAGGCGCCGGAGCAGGTGCAGGCGGCGTTCGACGATGCGTTCAAAGCGGGTGCCGACCGCGAGCGCCTGAAGAACGAAGGCCAAGCCTACGCCAACGATGTGATTCCGAAAGCGCAGGGCACCGCCGCGCGCTTGCGTGAAGAATCCGAGGGTTACAAATCGCGTGTGGTTGCACAGGCCGAGGGTGACGCACAGCGCTTTTCCAGCGTGTTGATTGAGTACAAAAAAGCGCCTGCAGTGACGCGCGACCGGCTCTACATCGACACGATGAAGGAGGTTTATTCCAACGTCAGCAAGGTGTATGTCGAGAGTCGCAACAACTCGAACCTGCTGTATTTGCCGCTCGACAAGCTGATTCAGCAAACTGGTGCCGCTTCAGCGCCGGTCGCGGGCGCCACCGGTACAACGGCTGATGTCAACGCCGCGACGCCGCCAGCCGCCGGATCGCTCGACGTTCGCTCGCGCGATGGCCAACGCAGCCGCGATCGCGACGGCCGCTGAATTCAGACGGAATCCACCATGAATCGCATCGGTATCTATGTCTTTGGCGCGTTGATCGCGTTGTTGGTCGCTTTCTCCACCTTGTTCATCGTCGATCAGCGCCAGTTCGCGGTGGTCTACGCGCTGGGGGAAATCAAGGAAGTCGTCACCGAGCCCGGCTTGAAATTCAAGCTGCCGCCGCCGTTTCAAAATGTCGTATTCCTCGACAGGCGCACGCAGACGCTCGACAGCCCTGAAACGCGGCCGATCTTCACCGCAGAGAAGAAAAGCCTGGTGATCGACTGGCTGGTCAAATGGCGGGTGACGGATGCGCGCCAGTTCATCCGCAACAACGGCGTCGACATGCGCAACGTTGAAAGCCGCCTGAGCCCGATCGTGCAAGCCGCGTTCAACGAGGAAGTCACCAAGCGCACCGTGCAGGCGATGCTGGCTACCGACCGCGACCGCGTGATGCAAGGCGTGCGGACCCGATTGACCGACGAAGCCAAGTCATTCGGTATTGACATCGTGGATGTGCGCATCAAGCGAGTTGATTTCTCGGCGAACATCACCGACTCGGTGTACCGCCGCATGGAGTCTGAACGCAAACGCGTTGCGAACGAATTGCGCTCGACCGGTGCGGCTGAGGCCGAGAAAATCCGCGCCGATGCCGACCGCCAGCGCGAGGTGATCGTCGCCGAGGCCTACCGCGACGCGCAGAAGGTCAAGGGCGAGGGCGACGCGAAGGCCTCCACGCTGTATGCCGATGCCTTTGGCCGTGACCCGCAATTCGCGCAGTTCTATCGCAGCCTCGAGGCTTACCGAACCAGCTTTCGCAGCAAGAACGACGTGATGGTGCTCGACCCATCGAGCGAGTTTTTCGATGCGATGCGCGGCAACGGCTCCCCTGTCGGCAAGAAGTGATCGATGCTGGTGGCGCCTGGAATGTGCTGTTGCTGGCGTTTGGCTTGATGTTGGTGCTGGAAGGATTGCTGCCGCTCATGAGCCCGCAACGGTGGCGGGTATTGTTTGCACAGGCCGCGAAGCTGACCGATGGGCAACTTCGGTTCCTCGGGCTGACGGCCCTGGTGGTCGGGAGCGCCGTCTTGCTCATCGTCATCGATTGAACCCCTGTCGAAGGCTTTCGACGCGCGGGCGCATCAAATTGGCCCGCCTACAATCCGCGTTTTAACAGGGTGGTGGATTGACATGGTGTCTGCTTGGCTGTTGCCAGAGCACATCGCTGACGTTCTGCCCGCACAGGCACGGCAAGTTGAGCGCATGCGTCGCACCTTGCTCGACGTGGCCGGCGGTTACGGCTACGAGCTGGTGATTCCTCCGTTGGTCGAGCACCTGGAGTCGCTGCTGAGCGGCACCGGACGCGAGCTCGATCTGCGTACTTTCAAGCTGGTCGACCAACTCAGCGGTCGCACCGTCGGCATGCGAGCCGACAGCACGCCGCAGGTTGCGCGCATCGATGCCCACCTGCTCAACCGTGAAGGCGTCACCCGCTTGTGCTATTGCGGTTCGCTGTTGCACACCTTGCCGTCGGGCCTGCACGGCACGCGCGAACCTTTGCAGTTCGGTGCGGAGATCTTCGGTCACTCCGGCTTGGAAGCGGATCTGGAAGTCATCGATCTGGCGCTCGACTGTGCGAAGGCCGTTGGCCTGCATGCGCCGACGCTCGACTTAAGCGATGCCCGCATCGTGCGCGGCTTGCTGGCGGGCGTAGCGATCGACGCAATGCATATTTATGCAGTGGTCGATGCGCTGGCCGCCAAGGACGGCGCAGAGTTGGACCGTTTGTCGATTGACCTCACGCCGGAGGTTCGTTCCGGCCTGCAGTGGTTGCTGCGCCTGTACGGCGACGACGAGGTGCTGACGTTGGCTGAACAGAACTTGCCCAAGCGATCGGTGATCACCGCGGCGCTGCGCGATCTGCGCCTGCTCAGTCGGCATGTCCGCGAGGCCTATCCCGACGTGCGTGTCGGTTTCGATCTGGCCGATGTCGGTGGCTATGCGTATTACAGCGGCGCGCGCTTCGCCGTCTATGCGCCGGGGTCATGTGATGCGCTGTTGCGCGGCGGGCGTTACGACGAAGTGGGCGCCGTGTTTGGTCGCAGCCGACCTGCGGTTGGCTTCAGCGTGGTCGATCTGAAGGAACTCGCCGAGCAGGCTCCTCTGGGCCGCCCACCCGCCGCTATTCGTGCGCCGTGGTCGGAAGAGCCTACGTTGCGCGCAGCCGTTCGATGCCTGCGTCAGCAAGGCGAGTCGGTCATCTGCTTGCTGCCTGGTCACGACATCGAAGGCGAGGGCTTCGAATGCAATCGGGAGCTGGTGTTGCAAGGTGGCGACTGGCTGGTGCGGACTATATGAATGCTTGTGCGGCCGGCGTGACCGTACCGTTCTCTTTTCCTGGATATTCAAGACATGCGTGAATCTCAAACCGGTGCGTCCGGACGCAACGTGGTCGTCATCGGCACCCAGTGGGGCGATGAAGGCAAGGGCAAGGTCGTCGACTGGCTGTGTGACCATGCGCAAGGCGTGGTGCGCTTCCAAGGCGGCCACAACGCCGGGCACACGCTGGTCATCAAGGGCGTGAAGACAGCCTTGCAGCTGATCCCGTCGGGCATCATGCGTGATGGTGTGGCTTGCTACATCGGCAACGGCGTGGTGGTCGATCCCTCGCATCTGATGCTGGAGATCGAGCGCCTGGAGGCGATCGGGCTCGAGGTGCGTTCACGCCTTTTCATCAGCGAATCGTGCCCGCTGATCCTGCCGTTCCACGTCGAGGTCGACAAGGCGCGCGAAGCGCTGCGCGAGACCAGCGGCGCCGGCAAGATCGGCACCACCGGCAAGGGCATCGGCCCAGCCTATGAAGACAAGGTGGCGCGCCGCGCGCTGCGCGTGCAGGACCTGAAGCATCCAGAACGCTTCGCGAAAAAGCTGCATGAATTGCTTGACCTGCACAACGTCGCGCTATCGGGCTATCTGAAATCGAAGCCGCTGGAGTTCCAGCCGATCTATGACCTGGCGATGGTGCTCGCTGAGCACATCAAGCCGATGATGGCCGACGTCGGCTACGCGCTGCACACTGCCCACGCGGCCGGCGCCAACCTGCTGTTCGAAGGCGCGCAGGGCTCGCTGCTCGACATCGATCACGGCACCTACCCGTATGTGACGTCGAGCAACTGCGTGGCCGGCAACGCGTCGGCTGGCGCCGGGGTCGGGCCCGACCTGCTGCACTACATCCTCGGCATCACCCAGGCGTACACCACGCGCGTGGGCAGCGGGCCGTTCCCGACCGAGCTGCCGATGGACGTGCCCGGCACGGTCGGAAACCACTTGTCCACTATCGGCCAGGAACGCGGCACGGTGACCGGCCGGCCACGGCGCTGTGGTTGGCTGGACGCGGCGGCCTTGAAGCGATCGATCATCATCAACGGCGTGTCGGGCCTGTGCATCACCAAGCTCGATGTGCTCGACGGGCTGGCCGAGATCAAGGTCTGCGTCGGCTATGAACTGCACGGCGCGCGCATCGACATCCTGCCGCTCGATGCTGACGACATTGCCGATTGCGTGCCGATCTATGACACCTTCCCGGGATGGACAGAAACGACCGCCGGTGTCACCCAGTGGGACGCCTTGCCACTGAATGCCCGCCGTTACCTGGAGCGCGTGCAGGCCTTCATCGGTGCGCCGATCGACATGGTGTCCACCGGCCCCGATCGCGACCACACCATCTTGCTGCGCCACCCCTACCAGGCGCGCACGGCATGAGCGCAGCAACGCCGGTGCCCTCGGCAGGTCACGGGAGCGGCACATGCTGACCGATGACGGGAAGCACCTTTATGTGTCCTGGGGCGAGTACCACATGCTGATCGAGAGGCTGGCGCTGAAGATCGCTGCATCGGGCTGGCAGTTCGATCAGATCCTGTGCCTCGCCCGCGGCGGCATGCGGCCGGGCGATGTGTTGTCGCGGGTGTTCGACAAGCCACTCGGCATCATGTCGACCAGTTCCTACCGGACCATGACTGGCACGCTGCAAGGCCGGCTCGACATGGCGACCTACATTACCCTGCCGCACGGCGAATTGGGTGGCCGGGTGTTGCTGGTCGATGACCTGGCTGACACCGGCGTGACGCTGCGTGCGGTGGTCGATCGGCTGCGCGGCATGCCGTCGATCAGCGAGCTGCGCTCGGCGGTGATCTGGACCAAGGGCGTCTCATCGTATGTGCCCGACTACCACGTTGAGCTGCTGCCCACGAGCCCGTGGATCCATCAACCGTTCGAGGAATACGACGACATGCGACCCGATAAGCTCGCGAAGAAATTCGCGATTTGAGCGTTGATCAACTCGCTCTGACATGCGCACGGCTGATCATTCGACTGTGCATTCGAAACCCGAAAACAGAGAAGCCAGCACAGGTGCTGGCTTCGATATGTTTGGTGCCCAGGAGAGGACTCGAACCTCCACGGAGTTACCCGCTAGTACCTGAAACTAGTGCGTCTACCAATTCCGCCACCTGGGCATTCAGGAAGCCTGAGATCATATCATCGACAAGATAACAAACCAAGCCCCCAACCGCATCGGCGCGGACCTCATGAGCGAGGTTGAAGGCACGGTGCAGGGACACCGAGACGGACACGGCTTCGTGATCCGCGACGATCGCCAGGCCGACCTTTACCTCTCCCAACAGGAAATGCGCGCGGTGCTGCACCGTGACCGCGTCAAGGCGCGCATCGTGCGGTTCGACCGCAAGGGCCGACCCGAAGGCCGCGTGCTCGAAATCATCGAGCGTAAGAACGCTCCGATCATCGGCCGCCTGCTGCACGAAAGCGGCGTTTGGCTGGTGGCGCCCGAAGACAAGCGCTACGGGCAAGACATCCTGATCCCGAAGAACGCGATCGCCAATGCCAGCGCGGGGCAAGTGGTCTCGATCGAGCTGACCGAGCCGCCATCGATGTACTCGCAGCCGGTCGGCCGAGTCACCGAAGTGCTCGGCGAGATCGACGACCCCGGCATGGAAATCGAGATCGCGGTGCGCAAGTACGAAGTGCCGCACCGCTTCTCGCCGGAAACACTGGCGCAGGCCGCGGGCTTGCCTGACAAGATCCGTTCGGTTGATCGCAAGAGCCGCATCGACCTCACCGATGTGGCGCTGGTCACGATCGACGGCGAAGACGCGCGCGACTTCGACGACGCGGTCTATTGCGAGCCTGCTGTGGTCGGCAAGACGGCAGGCCGCAGCAAGGCGCCGAACGGCTGGCGACTGCTGGTGGCGATCGCCGACGTCAGCCATTACGTGAAGCCGGGTGAGGCGCTCGACAACGACGCCTACGAGCGCGCCACCTCGGTGTATTTCCCGCGCCGCGTGATCCCAATGCTGCCGGAGAAGCTGTCGAACGGCCTGTGTTCACTGAACCCGAACGAAGACCGGCTGGCGATGGTTTGCGACATGCTGATCACCGCCACCGGCGAGATCCACGCCTACCAGTTTTTCCCCGCCATCATCAACTCGCACGCCCGCTTCACCTACAACGAAGTGGCGGCGATTCTGGGCAACACGCGCGGCCCCGAGGCGACGCGCCGCATAGACCGGATCAACGACCTGCTGAACCTCAACGAGGTCTACCGAGCGCTGGTGAAGGAACGCGGCAAGCGCGGTGCGATCGATTTCGAGACGACCGAGACGCAGATCGTCTGCGACGACAACGGCCGCATCGAGAAGATCATCCCGCGCACCCGCAACGAGGCGCACAAGCTGATCGAAGAAGCGATGCTGGCGGCCAACGTCTGTGCCGCTGATTTCATCGCTGGCGCCAAGCACCCGTCGCTGTATCGCGTGCACGAAGGCCCGACGCCCGAAAAGAAGACGCTGCTGCAGAACTACCTGAAGGCACTCGGCCTGGGCCTGACGATCAGCGACGACCCGAAGCCGCGCGAGTACCAGCAGATCGCGGCCGCCACCAAAGACCGCATCGACGCCGAGCAGATTCATTCGATGCTGTTGCGCTCGATGCAGCAGGCGATCTACACCGCCACCAACAGCGGGCATTTTGGCCTGGCTTATGAGGCCTATACCCACTTCACCAGCCCGATCCGTCGCTATCCCGACCTGCTGGTGCACCGCGTCATCAAGGCCATTCTCGGCAGCAAGCGCTATCTGCTGAGCAAGGGCCTGGTCGAATCGATGCCGCCTGCGCGCAGCATGACGAAGCCGTCGAAGCAGGCCAAGCCTGTGAAGGCCGTGACGCTGACCGCCGAGGGCGAGGTGTGGGAAGTTGCTGGCGCGCATTGCAGTGCCAACGAACGCCGTGCCGACGAGGCTTCACGCGATGTCGAGGCCTGGCTGAAATGCCGCTACATGCGCGAACACCTCGGCGAGGAATACAGCGGTCGCGTCAGCGCGGCCACCAGCTTCGGCCTGTTCGTGCAGCTCGATGGGTTGTATGTCGAGGGCTTGGTTCACATCACCGAGTTGGGTGGCGAGTACTACCGCTTCGACGAAGTCAAGCAGGAGCTGCGCGGTGAACGCACCGGCGTGCGCTATGCCGTCGGCTCGCGCGTGCGGGTGCAGGTCAGCCGCGTCGACCTCGATGGCCGCAAGATCGATTTCCGCATGGTGCGCGACGGCGAGGAAGACGCGGCTTTGGTGCGCGCGAAACGTGAGCGCACGACCGACCGCAACGGCGACCGTCATGCCAGCGCGGTGGCCGAGTTAGCCAGCGTCAAGGAAGCCGATCGTGCAGTCAAGGCCGCCGGCAAGCGCAAGGGCTTCAGCGCGTCGGGGGCACGCCTGAATCCGGTGCGTGCTGCCAAGACCGCGGCGCGCAAGGGACCGGCGAAGGCGGCGAAGCGGCGTTAGGCTCAGTGTGCCGGGCGGCCGCAGCGCAGATGGTGCTGCAACCGTTGAATCAGCTCGCTCGCGGGCAACGCGCCAGGCTGCAGCGGTTCGGCTGCGGCGCCGTGATCGGCGACTGCCTGCGAGCCGGTCTCGAAGGCCAGTGTCAGCTCATCCACAGCGTTGTGCGACCCGGCCTGTGCCCACTGACCGCCCAGCCAGCCGGCCAGCACGTCGCCGGTGCCTCCGCTGGCGAGTGAGCCATTGCCGGTGCCATTGAGGTGCGGCACCTGCCCGGGCGCGGCGGTGATGCTGCCCGACCCCTTGAGCACGACCACACAGTTGGTGAGCGCTGTCAGCTCGCGCGCCGCGGCGAGCCGATCGGCCTGCACCGTGGCGGTGTCGCAACCCAGCAGCCGGGCCGCTTCCAAGGGGTGCGGGGTGAGCACCGTGGCCAGTGATCGCTGGGCGCGGGCTCGAAGCTGCGTCATCAATTGCGGGTCGGTGGCCACGGCGTTCAGCGCATCGGCATCGAGCACCAGCCGGCCGGCCAGGCTCAGCAGCCGCGGTAGGCGATTGCGCACCGCGTCGCCACCGCCGCATCCGCAGACCACGGTGGCGGCAGCCAGCACCGCGGCGTCCGATTGCGACCAGTCGCGGCGCATCATCAATTCCGGATGCAGCGCATCGACGCCGACGGCTTCAGCCGTGGTGTTGGGCAACCACTCGACAAAAACACGGCCCGCACCCGCTGCCTGCGCGGCCCGCGCGGCCAGCAAGGCAGCACCGGCCATGCCGACGGCACCACCCACCACAGCGACGTCGCCGAAGCTGCCCTTGTGGCCGGCGTGCAGGCGCAGCTCGGCAGGCGCAGCGGCGCCCGTGAGCCACGCGTCGGGGGGCGTTGCGTCGTGCAGCACACCGAGCGCGTCGAACCAGACAAACCCGGCCTGATCGCGGCCCTGTGCAGTGAACAGCCCCGGCTTCAACGTGAGCAGTGACAGCGTGTGATCGGTACGAACACAGAGCTCGCCCAGCGGGCGACCGGTGTCGGCGTCCAGTCTGCTGGGCAGATCGATCGCGAGCACGGGGCCGCCGCGGGCGTTCAGCCGCGCGATGAATTCCGCCAGCAGACCTCCAGGTGCGCGCGTCGCACCAGGGCCCAGCAGCGCGTCGATGGCCAGGTCGAAGCGGTCTGAAGGGCAGGGCAGGCGATCGTCGATCTGCACACCCGCTGCGACGGCACGTTCGCGTGCGGCCAGCGTGTCGGCAGTCGCTGATCGCGCCCCCGTTGCCGTGCCCAGCCAGCTGAGACGCACCTGCTTGCCTGCGGCCTGCAGGCGTGCGGCGGCTTCGAACCCGTCGCCGCCGTTGTTGCCTGGACCAGCCGCCACCCAGATGTGCTGCGCATGCGGGACGATCGCCATCGCCAGGCGAGCCACTGCGTCGCCAGCACGTTGCATCAGCGCGTGCGGCGGCAAGCCCGCCGCGGCGCGGGTTTCGAGCTGACGCGTGGCCGCGCTGCAATGCAGTGGCCAACGCCGGGTCGGTGCGAGGATGCGGTGCATGGCGGATCCATCGGGGCTGTTGAATGCGGGACGCCGATGATGCGCCGAGATCAGCACCGCTCAGCGGAATCGGTCGATGCCCAGCCCTTCGGTCTCAATCTCGGGCGTGGCACCGACGATCAGTGCCGACAGCAGCCGGGCTGAAGCGCAAGAGGTTGTCCACCCGACGCTGCCATGGCCTAGGTTCAGCCACACGCCGTCCTGGCCGCTGCGCCCGAGCACCGGCAGGCCGTCCGGCAACGTGGGGCTGATGCCTTGCCACTGCTGCGCCTGCGATATGCGCGCGGCACCAGGAAACCACTCATCGAGCGTCTGATACAGCCGCTTCAACGCCGCCGTTGTCTGAGCGCGGCCCAGGCCTGCGAGCTGCGCGCCACCGGACACCCGCAGTCGATTTCCGGAGCGCACGATCGACACACCACGCCGCGCATCCAGCAGCACCGAGGTCGGGCCGAGGTGCGGATGGATCTCGTCCAGCCGCAGCGGGGCGGTCACCGACAGGCCGGACACACCGGTCAGCGGCAGCTTCAATCTGAACGGTGCGAGCAGGCGACGCGAGGTCAAGCCAGTGCACACCGCCACGGCATCGAATTGTTCCCGCTGGCGGTCAGCCCCGCGTGCCACCAGCAATTCGGGTTGCGCACCAGGTTGGATGGCGAGCACCTGCGCGTTGAATGCGAAGCGAGCGCCTTGCCGCTGCGCGTGCCGCTTGATCATGTGAGCGAACTCGCGGCTGTTGCCCGCGCCTTCTTCGGGCAGGTGCACGGCAGCGTGGAGTGCGGCTTGCGGATTCAAGCCTGGTTCCAGTGCGCGACATTCATCGGCAGTGAGTCGCTGGTGGCGCACGCCGATCTGATCGAGCACCGCCAACGCACCCTGCAGGCGTTGCGAGTCGGCCGCACTGCGCGCCACCACGGTGACGCCCAACGGGCGCTCGAAGTCCAACTGCAGTGATTGCATCAGTTCGATCCTGCAGGCGCGGCTGTAGGCCGCGAGACGATGTTGCTTCTGGTGCAGCTCAGGCTGCGCCGATCCGCGATTCGCCCGCAGCCACTTCAGCTTCCAGCGGGTGCTGCCCGGATTCGAGCTCAGCGCGAGCGCCGCGGGCAGCCGACCGCGCAGCGCCAGCCCAACCACGCCTCCGGCCACGGCCGCGGGCGACCATGCCACGGCGCAACCCGCGCCATCGAGCCCAGCATGCGCGAAGCTGGCCTCGGCCGCAATGCTGCCGCCCTGCTCGAACACGGTGACCTCGTGGCCCGCAGCCGCGAGTTCGTAGGCTGTCGTCGTGCCGATGATGCCGGCGCCCACCACGGCGATGCGCACGGTCACGGCCGCTGCGCGAACGGTAGGTTCAACGCGGTACAGGTTGCGGGGAAGGGGAGCGACGCTGAAACGGAGACCAGATGCATGTCGGGGCTGATACACTCAGCAGGCTTTTCCGGGGTGGGATTGATCCAGACCGAGAACAAACACATCCGCAAATCCGGCTGCCAAAAGGTGTCACCGAGGTGTTGGAAATCTTCCAGCATCAATGGCGATTCAAGTCGG
>JANPNF010000339.1:0-2938 GCA_031427315.1 Burkholderiales bacterium
GCGCGATCTCCGTCGCCTCGGCGATCTGATGCGTACGATAACGGCTCGCCTGGAAGACGCGGCACCGTGCCACGAAGCCGGAATCATCGCCATCCGCGTCGGTCGCATCAAGCACATGAACGCAACACAGCGGCCCGGCGCAGCGCTCACGCCCAGGCCTCCGCAGACGGAAAGTCAGATCACGCCGCCAGAAAGTACTTGCGGTAGTAAGCCAGCTCCTCGATCGACTCTCGAATATCGGCCAACGCGGTGTGTGCCTGGGCTTTCTTGAAGCCGTCGAGGATCGCCGGCTTCCAGCGCTTGGCCAGTTCCTTCAGCGTGCTGACGTCGAGGTTGCGGTAGTGGAAGAAGTCTTCCAACACCGGCATCGTCTTCGCGAGGAAGCGGCGGTCCTGGCAGATGCTGTTGCCGCACATCGGCGATTTCCCCTTGGGCACGTACTGCTGAAGGAACGCGATGATCTGCGCCTCGGCCTGCACTTCGTCGAGCGTTGATGCTTTGACGCGGTCGATCAACCCGCTGCGGCCGTGCGTGCCCTTGTTCCAGGCGTCCATCGCGTCGAGCGTGGCATCGCTCTGGTGCACGGCGATGGTCGGCCCGTCAGCGCGCACATTCAGCTGTGAATCGGTGACGATCACCGCGATCTCGATGATGCGGTCGGTGTCCGGGTACAGCCCGGTCATCTCGAGGTCGATCCAGATCAGGTTTTGGTCGTTCTTTGCCAGTGGCGTGGTCATGGTGTGTACTCCTGGCGTAGATTGTCTTACGGCCACCGTGGAGCGCTGCCTCGCCCCCTACACTGCGCTGCCACAACCACCATCCGCACCCCTTTGAACCATCCCGCCTCGCTGCTTGCAACGCTGTTTGCAGCCGCCCTCGTTATCTCCCTGCTGATCCGCTTCTGGCTCGCCGCCCGGCAGATGCGCCACGTGGCCGCGCACAGCGCTACAGTGCCGGCGGCGTTCGCCGACACCGTCACGCTCGACGCGCACCGCCAGGCCGCGCGCTACACCGTTGCCAAGAGCAGCTTCGGTTTGTGGACGATGGCGTTTGGCGCCGCGGTGCTGGTCGGCTGGACGCTGCTCGGCGGCCTCGGTATGCTGAACAATACGATCCGCGACGCAGTGCAGCCGGCTTATGGCGACATGCCCTACCAGCTGACCTTATTGGCCGCGTTCGTTGCCATCGGCTCGCTGCTCGATCTGCCCTTCGATCTGTACAGCACCTTTCGCATCGAACAGGCCTTTGGTTTTAATCGCACAACCTGGAAGCTCTACCTCGCTGATGCGCTGAAAGGCATCGTGCTGGGCGCACTGATCGGCCTGCCACTTGCGGCAGGCATGCTGTGGATCATGAGCAGCGCCGGCCCCTTGTGGTGGCTGTGGGCCTGGGGCGCGTGGATGAGCTTCAACCTGTTGGCGCTCGTCTTGTACCCAACCGTGATCGCACCGCTCTTCAACACCTTCAAGCCGCTGGCCGACACCACGCTCGAAGCACGGGTGCAGGCGCTGATGGCCAAATGCGGCTTCTTCGCCAAGGGCTTCTTCGTGATGGACGGCAGCAAGCGCTCGGCGCATGCCAACGCCTACTTCACCGGCTTCGGCGCGGCCAAGCGAGTGGTGTTTTTCGACACGTTGCTCGACAAGCTGTTGCCCGGTGAGGTCGAGGCGGTGCTGGCGCACGAGCTGGGTCACTTCAAGCACCGGCATGTACTCAAACGCATCGCCTCGATGTTCGCGATCAGCCTGGCCGGCTTCGCGGTGCTGGGCTGGCTGTCGCACCGCATCTGGTTCTACGCGGCCTTCGGGGTGCAGCCGTCGATGGCGGCGCCGAACGACGCGGTGGCGCTGCTGTTGTTCATGCTGATCGTGCCGGTATTCAGCTTTTTCATGTCACCGCTGTTCGCTGGGCTGTCGCGCCGCCATGAGTTCGAGGCCGATGCCTATGCCTGTGCGCAAGCCGATGGCCGTGACCTGTCGTCGGCGCTGCTGAAGCTCTACAAAGACAACGCCTCGACGCTGACGCCCGACCCGCTGTATGCCCGCTTCTACTACTCGCACCCGCCTGCTGCAGAACGGCTGGCAGCGATGCGGGCACTGGCCGTCAACCCATGATCGACCTCAGCGGATCGGCATCGTGAGCAAGGCGAAAGCCGACGGCGCGCCGACCACCTCCGGGTTGGTTGTTTCGGGCTTCGGCCGCCACTATGTCGTCGAGTCCGATGCCGGGGTGCGCACCACCTGCCACCCGCGCGGCAAAAAAAGCCTGTGCGTCGTGGGAGACCGGGTGCGCTGGCAGATCACCGGTGACGAAGGTGTGATCGAAGAACTTGAAGCGCGCCGCAATCTGCTGTTTCGGCAAGACGAGTGGAAGACTAAGGCCTTCGCCGCCAACCTCGACCAGGTGCTGGTGATGGTGGCGGCCGACCCGGTGTTCAGCGAGTCGCAATTGGCGCGCGCACTGATCGCAGCCGAGAGCGCCGGCATCGCGGCCAGCATCCTGCTGAACAAGGCCGACCTGCCGCAGATCGCGGCGGCGCGCGAACGGTTGAAGCCCTATGTCGCGATGGGCTACCGCGTGGTCGAGGTCGCGTTGAAGGCGCAGCCCGAGGCTTCGCGTGCATTGATGACGCCGTTGATGGCGGGCCAGGCTTCGCTGGTGCTCGGGCCCAGCGGCACCGGCAAGAGCACGCTGATCAACCTGCTGGCGCCGGATGCCCGCGCGCAGGTCGGCGAGGTGTCGCAGGCGCTGAACTCGGGGCGACACACGACCACCGCAACCCAGTGGTACTGGCTGGATGCCGAGCGCCGCACCGGCCTGATCGATTCACCGGGCTTTCAGGAATTCGGCCTGAAGCAGGTCGATGCGCAGAAGTTGCCAGCACTGATGCCCGACCTGCGCGAGGCGTCGACACAGTGCCGTTTCTACAACTGCACCC
>JANPNF010000340.1:0-6223 GCA_031427315.1 Burkholderiales bacterium
AGTTCATCGGCGAGGTCGGGCGGGATCAGGTCGCGCCGCGTGGACAGTACCTGCCCGAATTTCACAAAGATCGGGCCGAGCCTCTCCAGCGCCATGCGCAGCCGCACCCCGCGCGGCGCGTCGAGGCGGCGGCTGGCGGTGATGACGCGCACCAGCAGGCGCACCCAGGGCTGGCGAAAGTTCGACAAGGCCAGCTCGTCGAGGCCGTAGCGGTAGATCGTGAAAACGATGAACAGCAGCCGCGCGATGTGCCTCATCGCGGCGGCGGCTCTGCAGGCGCCGACGCCGGTGAACGCCAGCGATCGGCGGCTGCCTGCGCCAACGTCCGCGCTGCATCGCGCAGCCCGCCCGCCACGGCCTTGCCCACACGCATCAACTGCATCGCCGGGCCATCGCCCACAAGGCGAGCGAGGTCGTCCTGCACGTCCCAGCGCAGATGGTCGATCAGCCAGCTTACGTCGGCTGCAAAGGCGGCGTCGCCCGCCACCTCGACCGGTGGTCGCCGGCTCGCCACGCCGTCGGAGATGAACTGCGCCGGATGCGATGCATCGACAGTGGCGACCAGGTCAGCGCGCTCGGTCGCATCGGGTTGCCATTCGAGCAGGCCTGCTGCGGTCACGGCCACCGTCAGCCCCGAAGGCAGCCACGACAGCATCGCTGGTGCATCACGCAGTTGCAAGCGCATGCACTTGCCCGCATGCGGGCGCAATCGATCACACGCCGTCGGTTCAGCGGACAACATATGGTTCACCAACAAGACCAGGCGAGGGATCACCGTGGCACCGAGAGACTGCACAAACGCCGAGATCATTGTGAGATTGTAGGCACCCGACTGGTGCGGACCACCCTGACACGGGGGTCAAACAGTCATCCGCGTGGGACACAATAACTGCTATCGACGTCGGACTTTGATTCAATGCGGCCACCCGCGCCATGTGGCTAGGTGCTTCCTGATCCTTCCCCGGTGACCGCCAACGCTCGGCGCCCGGCATGGCCTGTACCTTTCTCACACGACTGATGTACGAAGATCGCACCTTTAAACGAACTTTCTACAGCGCGCCGCAGTCGGTCACGTCACTCGTGGCCGCGTTTCTCGAGCCGACGATCACCGTGCTGGCGTTCATTCTCGCCAACCAGTGGATGGACGAGCCGATCGCCCGACCGCAGCTCACTGTGTGCCTGCTGGTGTTTGCGCTGACGTTTCCGGGCCGCAACCGATTTCGTGACAACTTGCTGGCCGCCAGTGTGGACATCGTCATTTCCTGGCTGATGTTGCTGGCGATCCTTGTGCTGTGCGCCTACGCCACGCGCAGCTTCCATTTCTTCGAAGAGGACGCGCTGATCGCCTGGGCCGTCGCCACACCGCTGCTGCAGTGCGCAGCAACATTTGCAGGCAAGAAGGTGCTGCAGTTGCAAGCCTCGTGGCCGGACAGCCGCCGCAGTGCGATCGTCGTGGGCGGCGGAGGGCTGGGCGTGAAGGTGTCGCGCGCGCTCTCGGGCCTGGAAGACCGCAACGTCGACTTCCTCGGCTACTTCGACGACCGCGTCGACGAACGCCTGCACGAAAGCGCTGCGAGCAACTGCCTCGGTGGCCTGAAAGACGTGGCGTCTTTCGTCCGCCAACACGGCGTGCACGAGGTGTTCATCACCCTGCCGCTGGGCTCTCAGCCGCGCATCGTCGAGTTGCTCGATCAGTTGCAAGGCACCACCGCGTCGCTGTTCTTCGTGCCCGATGTGTTCGGCATCGGCATCATCCAGGGTCGGCTGCAGGACATGAACGGCGTGCCGGTGGTGGGCATCTGCGAAACCCCGTTCACCGGCACCAACGAGCTGACCAAGCGGGTCAGTGATGTGGTGATGGCGTCGATCATCCTGGTGCTGATCTCGCCGGTGCTGCTGACGCTGGCGATCGGGGTCAAGCTCAGCTCGCCCGGCCCCATCGTGTTCAAGCAGCGCCGCAACGGGCTGGATGGCAACGAAATCATCGTCTACAAGTTCCGCTCGATGACCACCCAGGACAACGGGCCGGTGGTGCAACAGGCCAAGCGAAACGACCCCCGCATGACGCCGTTTGGCGCCTTCATCCGCCGCACCTCGCTCGATGAGCTGCCGCAATTCATCAACGTGTTGCAAGGCCGCATGAGTATCGTCGGGCCGCGCCCGCATGCCGTGGCGCACAACGAGGAATACCGCAACGTGATCAAGGCCTACATGGTCAGGCACAAGGTCAAGCCGGGTATCACCGGTTGGGCGCAGGTCAACGGCCACCGCGGCGAGACCGATACCATCGAGAAGATGCAAGCCCGCGTGGAATACGACCTGGAGTACCTGCGGAACTGGTCGCTAGCACTTGACTTGCAAATCGTCATCCGCACCATCCGCGTGGCATTCTTCAATTCACAGGCTTATTGATGTCAGCATGCTGTTCTGTTTTCTGCCGGACTCTCACCATGCCGCACCAACACAAACGCAGTTCGGTGATTTCCGCAGTTTCCACACTGGCTGCGGCCGTGGCGCTGACATGGGCCGGATCGGCGCAGGCCGATCCGAATCCGTACTACATCGGCGCCAGCACCTCGGTGGGCTACGACTCAAACGTGTTTCGCCTGCCGAAGGCGGTTGGCGACACCACCTACAGCTACGGGCTGCTTGGCGGCATCGATCAAACGATCGGCCGCCAGCGTCTGTTCGCCAGCGGCACTGTCCGCGACACCCGTTTCGTCGACCAGAAGCAACTCAGCTACATCGACTACAGCTTCCTCGGCGGCGTCGATTGGAAAACGGTCTACAACTTATCCGGCACCTTGAGTTTTTCGAGCAACCAGAGCCTGTACAGCGCCAGTGGCACCAACACGCGCCAGTCGACCGCGAAGAACATCGAGCGTCGCGACGAAACCATCGCCAGCGCACGCTATGGCGCCGCTTCGTTGCTTTCGCTCGACACGTCCTACACCCACCGCAAGCAGAGCTATTCAGATCCTTTGTATCAATTCGACTCTGTAAGTCAGGATACAACCAGTGTGGGCTTGACTTACCGTCCAAAAGCCAGCCTGACACTCGGTACCGCGCTACGGTACACGCAAGGCAAATATCAATCGAGTCAAGACTTCGACCGGTACGACGTCGATCTCAGCGGCAATTGGATTCCCACGGGACTCAGCTCCATCAATGCCCGTCTGAGCTACAGCAAACGCAAGTCACGCTCTGTGGTGTCAGAACTTGACTTCTCTGGAACAACCGGCCAGTTGCAATGGAGTTACCAGCCCACAGGCAAACTGCGATTCAACACCTCTTTCAGCCGCGACAGTGGAGCGGAAAGCAGCTTTATCAACAACGGTGGCCAGCAGACCGGCGGCCCTGGAGACAACAGCGTGTTAACAAACACCTTGATGGCCAATTCCGTGTATTCCCTAACGTCAAAAATCCAACTCAATGCGGGCGTCCGCCTGATGCGCCGGTCCTTGGCCCGTGGCGCGCTCAACGGCAACGACATGATCAGGGCTGGGTCGCTGGGCTTCAGCTACGGCATCCTGCGCAATGCGACGCTTGGATGCAACCTGCGCCGTGAAACGCGAAGCGCATCCGGCTCATTGTCCTTTGATTACCGGGACAGCTCGGTGACCTGTTCGGCGCAGATCTCGCTGCAATGAGCGGCCTCGTCCTGCTGACGGGGGCCACCGGTTATATCGCCTCGCACGCCTGGCTCGCCCTGTGGGCGGCAGGCTTCGACGTGATCGGCGTCGACGATTTCTCCAACAGCTCGCCGGAAGTGCTGAACCGGCTGCAACGCCTGGGCGGGCGCACTCCGGTATTCGAGCGCGCCGATGTGTGCGACAGCGCGGCGATGCGGTCGCTGTTCGAGCGTCATGCAATCAACGCCGTGGTGCACTTCGCCGCCTTCAAGGCGGTCGGTGAAAGCAGCGCCAAGCCGCTGGCCTACTACCGCAACAACGTCGGCGGGTTGATCAGCGTGGCCGGGGCGATGGTCGCCAGCGGTTGCAACAACTTCGTGTTCAGCTCCAGCGCGACCGTTTACGGCTCGCCCGAGCAGTTGCCGATTCCGGAGAGCGCGGCGCTGGCCACCACCAGCCCCTACGGTGCGACCAAGCTGATCAGCGAGAACCTCCTCACCGACGTCGGCCGTGCCGACCCGTCATGGCGCATCGCGCTGCTGCGCTATTTCAACCCGGTGGGTGCGCACGACAGCGGCCTGATCGGCGAAGACCCGCGCGGCACGCCGAACAACCTGATGCCTTACATCGCCCAGGTGGCCGTGGGCAAGCGGCAACGCCTGCAGGTGTTCGGCGACAACTACGACACCCCCGACGGCACCGGCGTGCGCGACTACATCCACGTCAGCGATCTGGCCGAAGGCCATGTCGCTGCACTGCGCCACCTGCTGGCCCCATCGGGCAGCTCGTTCACCGCCAACCTAGGCACCGGGCGCGGCTACAGTGTGCTGGAACTCGTCCGCGCGTTCGAGCAGGCCAGCGGTTGTCACATTCCATATGGCATTGTTGCGCGTCGTCCGGGCGATGTGGCAGCCTGTTATGCAGACCCAAGCCGGGCGCGCGAGTTGCTGGGTTGGCAGGCCACCCGTGGCATCGAGGCGATGTGCGCCGACAGTTGGCGATGGCAGCGGTCGAACCCCAACGGGTATGGCGACTGATGCCATCACGACGGTCAGCTCTTTTTTTGCCAGCCAACATCAGCATCATTGAATCACCGTGACCAAAGTCGCCCTCATCACCGGCGTGACCGGTCAAGACGGGGCCTACCTGGCCGAACTGCTGCTGGGCAAAGGCTACGAGGTGCACGGCATCAAGCGCCGCAGCAGCTTGTTCAACACCGACCGCGTCGATCACCTGTACCAAGACCCGCATGTCGACAGCAAGCGCTTTACGCTGCACTACGGCGATCTGACCGACAGCACCAACTTGATCCGTATCGTGCAACAGGTGCAGCCCGACGAGGTCTACAACCTGGGCGCGATGAGCCATGTGGCAGTGAGCTTCGAGCAGCCCGAGTACACCGCCGACGCCGACGGCCTGGGCACACTTCGGCTGCTCGAAGCCATCCGCATCCTCGGGCTGAGCCAGAAAACACGCTTCTATCAGGCCAGCACGTCAGAGCTGTACGGCCTGGTGCAGGAGATCCCGCAAAAAGAAACCACCCCGTTCTACCCGCGCAGCCCATACGCCGTTGCCAAGTTGTACGCCTACTGGATCACCGTCAACTACCGCGAGGCTTATGGCTGTATGCCTGCAACGGCGTGCTTTTCAATCACGAAAGCCCGCTGCGCGGCGAAACCTTCGTCACCCGCAAGATCACGCGCGCCATCGCCCGCATCGCGCTCGGGCTGCAAGATTGCCTGTACCTCGGCAACATGAGCGCACTGCGCGACTGGGGCCACGCGAAAGACTATGTCGAGATGCAGTGGCTGATGCTGCAACAGCAACAGCCGGAAGACTTCGTCATTGCCACCGGCGTGCAGTACAGCGTTCGGCAGTTCGTCGAGTTTGCGGCCAAGGAGCTCGGCATCACGCTCGCATTCAGCGGCGCAGGCGATCAAGAGGTCGGCACCGTCACCAAGGTCGAGCCCGTCGGTGGCGAGATCAAGGCGAAGTGCCGAATCGGCGAAGTGGTTGTCAAGGTCGATCCGCGCTACTACCGCCCGACCGAGGTTGAAACGCTGCTCGGCGACCCGACCAAGGCGAAGGAAAAACTCGGTTGGGTGCCGAAAATCACGCTGCCTGAGTTGGTCAAGGAAATGGTCGAGTGCGACTACAGCGCCGCGCGGCGCGACAGCCTCGTCAAGCTCGCCGGCTTCCAGGCTTACGACTACAACGAGTGACCGGCGAGCCATGCAGCCCGACACCAAAATCTATGTGGCTGGCCACCGCGGCCTGGTCGGTTCGGCCATCGTGCGCCGTCTGCAGGCAGCCGGCTACAAACATTTGCTCACCCGCACCCACGCCGAGCTCGACCTCACCGACGAGCGCGCCACACGTGCCTTTTTCGCCGCCGAAAAGCCTGGGTACGTGTTTCTCGCTGCGGCCAAAGTCGGTGGCATCGTCGCCAACAACAGCTTCCCGGCAGAGTTCATCCGTGACAACCTCGTCATTCAGGCCAATGTGATTCATTCGGCCTACCTGAGCGGCGCCCGGCGCTTGTTGTTTCTGGGCTCGAGCTGCATTTACCCCAAGCTCGCGCCGCAGCCGAT
>JANPNF010000341.1:0-15583 GCA_031427315.1 Burkholderiales bacterium
CGCGTCGATCTTCAGCACCGCGATGTCGGTCTTCGGGTCGGCGCCGATCACCTTGGCGCGGAACTCGCGGCGATCAGTCAGTTTGACCACCACCTCCTGCGCATCGTGCACCACGTGGGCGTTGGTCAGGATCACGCCGTCGGATTGCACGATGAAACCCGAGCCTTCGCCCCGCATCGGCACCCGGGTGCCGGGCGGCAGGCCGCCGAACTGCTGCTGGAAGCGGCGCAGGAAGTCCTGGCGAGCGCCGTTCGGCGGCGCGTTGTTGCCGGACGCGCTGTTTGCGTCATCGGCACTGTCGCCGTTGCTGTCGTCTTCGTTGTCGTCGCCACTGCCGTTCATCCCCACCCTCTGGGTGCCGCTGACGCTGATGTTGACCACGGCCGGCCCATATCGCTTGGCAATGCTGGCCAGGTCTGGCAAACCCGTCGGCGTGGGGGTGGCCGTTGCGGCCATAAGCGCTTGCACGCTGGGCGTGTTTTCAGCGTGGACCATGTGGTAGGCGCCGACCGCACCGAAGCCGAGAACGGCAGCGGTGGCCATGGCGACGGCGGTGCGACGGGGGAGGAATTGGGAGGCAGTCATGGCAATGCTTTCGAGGAGTGGATTGGGGGCGTTGTCGTTTTCAGGAGGGGTGTGCATTGCTTCGTTTCATCAAACGGGCCGATCAGTTCGCCACCGGCGCGGCCTGCGCCAACGGTGGCCTCAGTGTCCGGTGCCACTTGCACGCTACTGTTTCGAACGGGCCACCCGTCGATGACAGCTGAAACAAAACTTGAGGGCGTCCGGAGGCGGTCACCGTGCAAATGCACCGTCTCGAACGCACCGATCGTCGCCATCACGGCGCCGGGGAACACGCGTTTCATCTGAAACATTCGGCCCAAATTGGTCGAATTCAGGGGTTTGACACTACTTTGTCCATGACAATTTATTGTCAAACTGGTGGAACTTCCCGTGGCAATGCCGACCAAACCAGTCGGGTTCCGCTATACTCGACAAAACTGGTCAGGCATGTATTGGCTTTCACAAAAAGCTTCTGCTGACCGACTGGTGTGCCGACAGGCGGACGTTGCCAAACAGGCCGTCTTTATGCCCTTCGGGGCGACAGGAGTAGTCACCATGCGTCTCACCACCAAAGGTCGTTTTGCTGTTACTGCCATGATCGATCTGGCATTGCGGGAACATTCGGGGCCCGTCGCACTGGCCGCCATCAGCGGGCGCCAGCAGATTTCGCTGTCGTATCTCGAACAACTGTTTGGGCGCCTGCGTCGCCATGAACTGGTTGAAAGCACGCGTGGCCCCGGCGGTGGTTATTCGCTCGGCCGCAAATCCGAGGAAATCACCGTCGCCGACATCATCCTGGCGGTCGACGAGCCGCTGGACGCCACCGGCTGCAGCGGCAAGGAAAACTGCATGGGCGAAGACGGCGGCCGCTGCATGACCCACGATCTGTGGGCTAGCCTGAACACCAAGATGATCGAGCACCTGAACTCCATCTCGCTGAAGAAGCTGGTGAACGATCAGTTGGCCAAGGGCGTGTCGGTCGAGGAGCACCCGATCAAGCGCGCGATCTCGACCCAGCCGGTGGTCAAGCCCATCCGCATTACGGCGCCGAATTCGGTGTTCGCACTCGGCGCCGCGTACTCGAAGTAAGCCAGACTGAACCTGCCGGACGACGAACCATGGACCTGACCCCGCATTTCCCGATCTACATGGACTACGGCGCCACCAACCCGGTGGATCAACGCGTCGTCGACGCCATGATTCCCTGGTTGCGTGAACACTTCGGCAACCCGGCCTCGCGCAGTCATGCCTGGGGCTGGGAGGCGGAAGCCGCGGTCGAGAAGGCGCGTGCCGACGTGGCCTCATTGATCGGTGCCGACCCGCGCGAGATCGTCTGGACGTCGGGTGCCACCGAGTCGAACAACCTTGCGCTGAAGGGCGCAGCGCAGTTCTACAAGTCGCGCGGCAAGCACATCATCACGGTGAAGACCGAGCACAAGGCCGTGCTCGACACCGTGCGTGAGCTGGAGCGACAAGGCTTCGACGCCTCCTACCTCGAGGTGCAGGCAGACGGCTTGCTCGACTTCGAGGCGCTGAAGGCGGCGATCCGGCCCGACACGATCCTGATCTCGGTGATGTTCGTCAACAACGAGATCGGTGTCATTCAAGACATTCCGGCGATCGGCGCGCTGTGCCGTGAGCGCGGCATCATCTTCCACGTCGATGCGGCGCAAGCCACCGGCAAGGTGGTGATCGATCTGACCACGCTGCCGGTCGATTTGATGAGCCTGGCCTCGCACAAGACCTATGGGCCGAAGGGCATCGGCGCGCTGTACGTGCGCCGCAAGCCGCGGGTGCGTATCGAGGCGCAGATGCACGGCGGCGGTCACGAGCGCGGCATGCGTTCGGGCACGCTGCCCACGCACCAGATCGTCGGCATGGGCGAGGCTTTCCGCATTGCCCGCGAGGAGATGGCGGCTGAGAACGAGCGCATCCACATGCTGCAGCAGCGCTTGATCAATGGCCTCTCCGGCATCGAGCAGACTTTTTTAAACGGCCACCCGACGCAGCGCGTTCCGCACAACGTCAACATGAGTTTCAACTTCGTCGAAGGCGAGTCGCTGATCATGGGCATCAAGGGCATCGCGGTGTCGTCGGGCTCGGCCTGCACCTCGGCCAGCCTGGAGCCCAGCTATGTGCTGCGTGCCTTGGGCCGCAGCGACGAATTGGCACATTCGAGCTTGCGGATGACGATCGGCCGCTACACGACGACCGAAGAGATCGACTACGTTGTGACCACGCTGAAAGACCGCGTCGCCAAGCTGCGCGACCTGTCGCCGCTGTGGGACATGTACAAGGACGGTGTCGACATCAGCACCATCCAGTGGGCAGCGCATTGAACGCGGCCCGGCACTTGATGTATCTGGAGCACTGACATGGCATACAGCGAAAAAGTGGTTGAGCACTATGAAAACCCGCGGAACGTCGGCTCGTTCGACAAGGGCGATGAGACGGTGGGCACTGGCATGGTCGGCGCACCGGCCTGCGGCGATGTGATGAAGCTGCAGATCAAGGTCAATCCGGCCACCGGGCTGATCGAAGACGCGAAGTTCAAAACCTACGGTTGCGGCTCGGCCATTGCCTCGAGCTCGCTGGTCACGGAATGGATCAAGGGCAAGTCGCTGGACGAAGCCCTGACCATCAAGAACACCCACATAGCCGAAGAACTGGCGCTGCCGCCTGTGAAGATCCACTGCTCGATCCTCGCCGAAGACGCGATCAAGGCGGCGGTCAGCGATTACAAAGCCAAGACGGCTGCGGCCACGCCCACCGCAGGTGCCGCTGTTCTCACCCCGCACTGAAACCATGGCGGTCACACTCACGGAAGCGGCGGCGCGACACGTCACCCGCTACATCGGCAAGCGCGGCAAGGGCGTCGGTGTGCGGTTGGGCGTGCGCACCACCGGCTGTTCGGGCCTGGCCTACAAGCTCGAATACGCCGACGATGTGGCGCCTGAAGACACTGTGTTCGAAGACCAGGGTGTCAAGGTGCTGGTCGACCCGAAGAGCCTGCCCTACATCGACGGCACCGAACTCGACTTTGTGCGTGAAGGCCTGAATGAAGGCTTCAAATTCCACAACCCGCGCGAGAAAGACCGCTGCGGTTGCGGCGAGTCTTTCAGAGTGTGAACAGTTTTCTGCTGACAGTCTGAGCCACTGATGACTGTGGATCAGATGCGGCGATGAAGCTCGACAGTGATGACTTCGAACTCTTCGGCGTTCCCCGGCAATTCGAACAAGACGCCGCCGCGCTCGACGAGCGTCGGCGCACGTTGCTGACCGAAGCCCACCCCGACCGTTTTGTCAGCGAAGGCGCACAGGCGCAGCGGCTGGCGATGCAGTGGTCGGTGCGCATCAGTGAAGCGCATCGGCGCCTGAAAGACCCGCTGGCGCGTGCCGCCTACCTCTGCGAGCTGTACGGCACACCGATCCATGCCGAAGACAACACCGCGATGCCGGGCGATTTTCTGATGCAGCAGATGGAATGGCGTGAGTCGCTCGATGAGGCGTCAACGCTGGCCGAAGTCGAGGCACTGGCGTCGGCCGTGGACGCGCATTGCCATCACGCACTTGGCGAACTGCGCCGGCTGATCGACGACCAACACGACCACGCCGCTGCCGCGCAGCAGGTCAGAGCCCTGATGTTTGTCGAGCGTTTTGCCAGCGATGTCGATCACCGGCTCGAAGCGCTGGAACAATAGCCTCTATGGCTCTCCTACAAATTTCTGAACCCGGCGGCGCGCCGGATCCACACCAGCGCCGCATCGCGGTCGGCATCGACCTCGGCACCACGCATTCGCTGGTCGCCTCGGTGCGCAATGGTGTCGCCGAATGTCTGCCCGATACCGCTGGCCGCGTGATCTTGCCGTCTGCTGTTCGCTATCTGCCGAACGGCTGCCGCCAGATTGGCGCCGACGCGCTGGCCGAAGCCGCGACCGATCCTCGCAACACGCTGGTGTCGGTCAAGCGGTTCATGGGACGCGGCTTGTCCGACATTGCCGACCGCGCCAAGCTGCCTTACGACTTCGTCGAGGCGCCAGGCATGGTGCAGATCCGCACCGTCGACGGCGTCAAGTCGCCGGTCGAGGTGTCGGCCGAAATTCTTGCCACGCTGCGCCAGCGCGCCGAAGACACCTTCGACGATGAGCTGTTCGGCGCCGTGGTCACGGTGCCCGCGTACTTCGACGACGCGCAGCGCCAGGCCACGAAAGACGCGGCGCAGCTTGCCGGCATCAATGTGCTGCGGCTCATCAACGAACCGACTGCTGCCGCTATCGCCTATGGTCTGGAGAACGGCTCCGAAGGCCTGTATGCGGTCTACGACCTGGGCGGTGGCACCTTCGACATCTCGCTGCTGCGCTTGAGCGCCGGCATGTTCGAGGTGGTGGCCACGGGTGGTGATTCGGCGCTGGGCGGTGATGATTTCGACCACACCCTCGCCGACTGGGCGCTGGCGCAAGCCGGGCAGTTGGCCGAATCGGCGCAGGACAAGCGTGCGGTGTTGGTCGCGGCACGAGCGGCAAAAGAGAAGTTGTCGGCGGCCGACCATGCGACGCTGGCCTGTCCCATCCCCGGCATCAGCGGTTCTTCCACCGAACTGTCGGTGCGCGTCACGCGCGACCAGTTCAACGCGATCACGCACGATCTGGTCGCCCGCACCGTGACCGTGCTGCGCAAGGTGCTGCGCGATGCGAAGACCGACAAGTCGGCAGTGCAGGGCGTCGTGATGGTCGGCGGCTCGACCCGCATGCCGTCGGTGCAAGCAGCGGTGGCCGAGTTCTTCGGCACCGCACCGCTGAACAACCTGAACCCCGATGAGGTGGTCGCCCTCGGCGCGGCGCTGCACGCCAACACGCTCGCAGGCAACGCTGGTGCCGAAGAAATGCTTCTGCTCGATGTGATCCCGCTGTCGCTCGGCCTGGAGACGATGGGCGGGCTGGTCGAACGCATCATCCCGCGCAACAGCTCCATTCCTACTGCGCGCGCGCAGGACTTCACCACCTTCAAAGACGGCCAGACTGCCCTCGCGATCCACGTGCTGCAGGGCGAGCGCGAACTGGTCAGCGACTGCCGCTCGCTGGCGCGCTTCGAGCTGCGCGGCATTTCGCCTATGGTGGCGGGCGCGGCGCGCATTCGCGTCAGCTTCACCGTCGATGCCGACGGCATGTTGAGCGTCGCCGCGCGCGAAGAAGGCTCGGGCGTTGAGGCGTCGATTGCCGTGAAGCCCAGCTACGGCCTGGCCGACGAAGACATCGCTCGCATGCTAAGCGAAAGCTTCACCACCGCCGAGGTCGACATGAAAGAGCGCGCGCTGCGCGAATCGCGCGTCGAGGCCGAACGGATGACGCTGGCCACGCGTGCGGCCATGGTGGCTGATGGTGATCTGCTCGACGCGCAAGAGGTGACGGCCATCGAGGCCATGTTGGCGCAGCTGGAGGCCACGCGGCAGGGCAGCGACCACCACGCGATCGACGATGCCGTCGAAGCGCTGGCCCACAGCACCGAAGCCTTCGCCGCTGAGCGCATGAACCGCAGCATCCGCAAGGCGCTGGCCGGGCGCAAGATCTCGGAAGTTTGACCATGCCCATCATCAAGATACTTCCGCACGCCGAGTACTGCCCGCAGGGCACCGAGATCACCGCATCGGCCGGCACCTCGATCTGCGAAGCGCTGTTGGAGAACGGCATCGAAATCGAGCACGCCTGCGAGATGAGCGCGGCCTGCACCACCTGCCATGTGGTGGTGCGGCAAGGCTTTGCGTCACTCGGCGAGATGGACGAAACCGAAGAAGACCTGCTCGACCGCGCCTGGGGCCTGGAGCCCGATTCACGCCTGTCGTGTCAGGCCATCCTGGCGCAGCAAGACGTGACGATCGAGATCCCGAAGTACACGGTCAATCACGCCAAGGAGATGCACTGATGTGCTTGAGCCAATCTCGGCTAGGGCAAGAAGTTATTTGGCCTACGGCGCGAGAGCCCCTTGCAAGGCAACTAGGAATGCCCGTGTGTCTAGAAAGTAGTTCGGGTACGCGCGCTGCAATGCCGAAATTGACTCAACAGACACCAGAACTGCGTCTGCCCCAGGGCTTGACTCGAGAGACCGCTCCATAGCTAGGTAGTCTGCCGAGGCAAACTGAAGCTCAGCTCGGTTATATCCGCAAATGTTCACCGTGCCAGCGGTTGGATTCAACGCAAGCAGAAAGAAATGAGCGTTGGCGACGGAAGGGTCTTCGAGAGTCCTCAAGGCTGCGCCGTACGCCTCAAGCCGACGCTCTACATCGAGAGCAACGGCTGCTTCCCTAAGTTCAGAAATCAGTTCGCGTCGATTCTCGGGCGTGCCCGGCACCAATGGTGTGCGCTCACGAAAAGCCAATGCCGAACCCATTAGTGAGAAGAAGCGCAACCACTCCGCGTGACCCTGGCTTGCCTTCAGCGCTTGTTTCAGAAACGTGCCTACAGTTTCTACGGCGGTTGCCCACGCATGCATCAACGGTGACCGCAGTTGAATTTCGATTTGCAGACCGTTGTACGTTTCCTTCCGATCGCTGAAGTATCTGTAAATGAGGTGCACGCCTCGATATCCTGAGAACTGAGGCGCATCAATGTAGTCATCGAAGCCTACGAGTTTGTGTTTTGCTTGGCTGGCTTTGTGAAGCTCAACAAGTTTGCGCACCTTTGAGACATTTCCGACGACTGCACGACAGCCGCCAATATCCTGCATACGCGAAAGACTCATAGTGTCGAATCGTCGCAGTTTTGCATCGATAGATGACAGTCGCTTTATGCGCTGAGCAACCAAGCAATCTGGGTCAACTTGCCGTGACTTGGTTCGCAGCCCAACTTGAATGGTGTTAAGAGGAAAGCTGTGTGAGGAGCGCCAGTTGTTGATGATCATTAATGCATCTGTCAAATCTTCGGGGGAGGTAAGCGAATTCGCAAGCGTTTTACCTGCTCGGTCAACCGCGCCCTTTGAGTGTTCGGGAACTGTCCATGCCATTGCGATAGTTTCTCATCACGCCCAACACCGGACACCGACAGCTACACGCTATAAAGACAAACGGCTCAAGCCGATTGCTTAGTCCGTAGGCCTGCGGTGCGTACCGGCCGACTTGAACGCCGGACACACTGCATGATGAAACAGCCCCGTTTCCTCTCTCAAGCCGCTTGCCGCTCCACATGCCCGTGCCGCGTGTACAGGAAGTCGAGCACTTCCTTGCGGTGGTTCACATAGCGGGTGTTGGCGGCCAAGTCGACGCGGTTGCGGGGGCGGGGCAGCTGCACGCTGACGATCTCCCCGATGGTGGCAGCCGGGCCGTTGGTCATCATCACGATGCGGTCGGACAGCAGCACGGCTTCGTCGACGTCGTGCGTCACCATCACCACCGTGCTTTGGGTGCGCTGCACGATCTTGAGCAATTCGTCTTGCAGCTTCGCGCGGGTCAGGGCGTCGAGGGCGCCGAAGGGCTCGTCCATCAGCAGCACTTTCGGCTCCATCGCCAGCGCGCGGGCGATGCCCACGCGCTGCTTCATGCCGCCGGAGATTTCATTTGGGCGTTTGGCGATGGCATGTCCCATGTCGACCAGCTCCAGCGCGGCCTTGGTGCGTGCATCGAGCTGTGCTTTCGACTCGGTCGCGCCGAACACCCGCTCGACACCCAGGTGCACGTTTTCGAAGCAGGTGAGCCACGGCAGCAGCGAGTGGTTCTGGAACACCACCGCGCGTTCGGGGCTGGGCGAGGCGATCTCGCGGTTGTCGCAAAACAGCGCGCCCGAGCTCGGCAGCGTCAGCCCGGCGATCAGGTTCAGCAGCGTCGATTTACCGCAGCCCGAGTGCCCGATCAGCGTGACGAACTCGCCCTTGGCGACGCTCAGGTTGATGTCGCGCAAGGCGTGGAAGCTGCCCTTCTTGGTGTGAAAGGTCATCTCGGCGTTTTCGACATAGATGAAGTTTTTCATGGTGCGTGATCCTTCAAGGGTGGGGTGCCCGCCGCGACATCGCGCGGCGGTCGGCCTCAGGTGTCGGCGTAACTGAAGCGTTTGGCGATGGCCACCAGCGCGGTTTCGAGCAGCAAGCCCACGATGCCGATCACGAAAATCGCGATGATGATGTGCTTGACGTTCAGGTTGTTCCACTCGTCCCAAACCCAGAACCCGATGCCGACACCGCCGGTCAGCATCTCCGCCGCCACGATCACCAGCCAGGCCGTTCCTACCGACAACCGGACACCCGTCAGCATGTAGGGCAGCACCGCGGGGAAGAGGATCTTGGTGATGATCTTCCACTCCGACAGGTTCAGCACCCGCGCCACGTTCATGTAGTCCGATGGCACCCGTTGAACGCCGACCGCGGTGTTGATGATCATCGGCCAGATCGAACAGATGAAGATGGTCCAGATGGCTGCCGGGTTGGCCGCTTTGAACACCAACAAGCCGATTGGCAACCATGCCAGTGGCGACACCGGCCGCAGCAGGCTGATCAGTGGCGACAGCATGTCGCTGATGACCTTGAAGCGCCCGATCATGAAACCCATCGGGATGCCGACCAGCGCGGCCAGCCCGAAGCCCACCGCCACCCGTTCGAGTGAGAACAAGATGTTCCAGCCGATGCCCTGATCATTCGGCCCGCGGTTGTAAAACGGGTCTGAGAACAGCGTCACCGCCGCCTTGAAGGTTTCGATGGGCGATGGAAACGTGGTGCTGTTCATCGTTGCCAGCGCCCACAGCGCGACGATCAGCGCGATGCCGCCCGCAGGCGACAGCACCTTGAAAAACACCGCGCCCCAATCGACCAGTACTTTTTTCACAGGCACCGGCGCAACCAGGGGCACCGAGTGCGCTGGCGCGCCGGCCGCGTCAGTGGAGCGGCCTAATTTTTCTGCTTTCAACTCGGCCGCAGCCAACAAAGGCGAATGAAACACTGCACTGACCATGGTGAACTCCTGGCATGGGTTTGGAGGGGCGAGCGAATCAGGCCTTGATGACGAAGCTGTCGGCGTACTTTTTCGGATCTTTGCCGTCCCAGACCACGCCGTCGATCAGCTTGCTGGAGCGCAGCACGTCCTTCGGCACGTTGGCTTTCACACCAGCCGCCGCCTGCTTGTAAAGATCGATCTGGTTGATCTGCTTGGCCACTGCCAAGTAATCTGGATGCTCCTTGAGCAAGCCCCAGCGCTTGTGCTGCGTGAGGAACCACATGCCGTCGCTCAGGTACGGGAAATTCACCGCGCCGTCGTTGAAGAACTTCATGTAGTTCGGGTCGTCCCAGGTCTTGCCCAGGCCGTTCTGGTAGCGGCCCAGGATGCGCTGGTTGATCGCATCGACACCGGTGTTCACATACGACTTGTCAGCGATGGTCTCGGCCATCTTGTTCTTGTTTTGCAGGCCCGAGTCGATCCAGCGGCTGGCTTCGAGCACGGCCATCATCACGGCACGAGCCGTGTTCGGATACTTTTTGACGAACTCGCCAGTGGTGCCGAGCACTTTCTCGGGGTGGTCTTTCCACACGTCCTGTGTGGTTGCCGCCGTGATGCCGATGCCGTCGATGATGGCGCGGTGGTTCCAGGGCTCGCCGACGCAATAACCGTCCATGTTGCCCACCCGCATGTTGGCCACCATCTGCGGCGGCGGCACGGTGATGACCTTGGCGTCCTTGATCGGATTGATGCCGGCCGAGGCCATCCAGTAATACAACCACATCGCGTGCGTGCCGGTGGGGAAGGTTTGCGCGAAGGTGTATTCGCGCTTCTCGGACTGCATCAACTTGGCGAGGCTCGGGCCATCGACCGCGCCTTTGTCGGCCAGTGCCTTCGACAACGTGATCGCCTGTCCGTTGTTGTTGAGGGTCATCAAGACCGCCATGTCTTTTCTCGGGCCGCTGATGCCCATGTGCACGCCGTAGACCAAGCCGTACAACACATGGGCCATGTCGAGTTCGCCGTTGACCAGTTTGTCGCGCACGCCAGCCCACGAGGACTCTTTAGTTGGAATGATCTTGACGCCGTACTTCTTGTCGAATCCGAGCACGCTGGCCATCACCACCGAAGCGCAGTCGGTCAGCGGGATGAAGCCGATGCGCACCTCTTCTTTCTCCGGCTTGTCAGAACCCTGCGCGTAGACCGCACTCTGCAATCCAGGAACGAGGCCGGCGGCGCTGGTGGCAGCCGCCGCTTTGATCAGGGTTCGGCGGCTCATATCGGTCTTTCGCGTGAGAGGGAAGTTCATGGTGTCCTTCAATTGGCGATGCGGTGATAAGCAACTGCATAAACAAAAACGGCGCCCACACTGACGGCCTGAAAAGGCCCAAGACAGTGAGGGACGCCGTCGTCCGGTTTGCGCCTCCCCATCGGATGAGGAGAGTCATTCATTCGCAGATCGCCGTTGACCTGCGGTGGGTACTTCAGCAATGCCTGTGCCAGCACCGCCTGCGATGCGGAGTGGGCCCAGGCAGGCCGGGCCGCACCAACAGAAGGCGCCACCAGACCGGGCGTGCGCCAACATCGGCCATCAGGGTAAATACTGCACTTCGATTGGGCGCTGAGCACAGCGCCGATGCGGGCGCGATCAGGTCAGCAGGTCTGCCACATCGACGATGCGCTGCGCCACCTCGACCAGCTTCAGGCCCTTGTCCATGGCCGCCTTGCGCAGCAGCGCGTAGGCCTCTGCCTCGGGCAGGCTCTGGCGTTTCATCAGGATGCCCTTGGCGCGGTCGATGGTCTTGCGGTCCGACAACTGAGTGCGCGCGTCGGCCAGTTCGCGGCGCATCGACTCTTCATGCTCGAAGCGGGCGAGAGCCACTTCGAGCACCGGCTTGACCCGATCGGCCGCCAGGCCCGACACCACATAAGCGGTGACGCCGGCCGCGATCGCCGCGCCGACATGGCTGGTGTCGCCGTCGTTGGTGAACAGCACGATCGGACGCCTTGCGTCACGGGTCGCAACGACGACGTGTTCAAGCGTGTCGCGCGCGCCGCTTTCGGCATCGACGATCACCATGTCGGGGGCGATCTGCGCGAGGCGTTCGGGCAAGAACACATCGGCCGGCAGGACCGCGACGATGTTGTAGCCGTTTTGCAGCAGGCCGATGCGCAGGCTGCGTGAACGCTCGGCCTGCGACTCGTCGTGATCCTCTGCAGGGCCGTCGGCCGACAGCGTGTCGGGGGCGATGATCACGATGCGCAGGGTCGGCTTCATCGGATCAATCAACGCAAATTCCACGCCACCGAAGGCGCGCAGCCTGGAGCGAATGGACTCGCCACCTACACTTGACCGATGATTTTCCTGGGCATCGAATCGTCGTGTGACGAAACCGGCGTGGCCCTGATCGAAGCCGGTGCCGAGGACATTCCGCGGCTGCGCGGACAGGCGCTACACAGCCAGATCGACATGCACCGTGCCTATGGTGGCGTGGTGCCGGAACTGGCTTCGCGCGATCACATCCGCCGGGTGCTGCCACTGACCCGCGAGGTGCTGCGCGAGGCGCAGGCCGAATTGCACGACATCGACATGATCGCGTTTACCCGCGGCCCGGGGCTGGCTGGTGCGCTGCTGGTGGGTGCGGGCGTGGCCTGTGCACTCGGCGCGTCGCTCGGGCGCCCGGTGCTCGGCGTGCACCACCTCGAGGGACACCTGTTGTCGCCGTTCCTCAGCGCTGATCCGCCAACTTTCCCATTCGTCGCGCTGCTGGTTTCGGGCGGGCACACGCAGCTGATGCGGGTCGATGAGGTCGGTGCCTACACCTTGCTGGGCGAAACCATCGACGACGCCGCAGGCGAGGCCTTCGACAAATCGGCCAAGCTGCTGGGGCTGGGCTACCCCGGCGGTCCGGCGTTGGCCGAACTGGCGACGCGAGGTGATGCGACGCGCTTCGATCTGCCGCGGCCGATGCTGCGCAGTGGCGACCTGAGCTTCTCGTTCGCCGGCCTGAAGACGGCGGTGATGGTGACGCTGCGCAAGATGGGTCCGTCACCGAGCGCGCAGGACAAAGCCGATCTGGCCGCCAGCACGCAAGCCGCCATCGTCGACGTGCTGGTGCGCAAGTCGATGTCGGCACTGCAGTCGACCGGGCTCGATCGGCTGGTGGTGGCTGGCGGTGTGGGGGCCAATGCGATGCTGCGTGAGCAACTGGGCCAGCAGGTTGCACGGCGTGGGGGGAAGCTCCACTACCCGGAGCTTGCACTGTGCACCGACAACGGCGCGATGATCGCGCTGGCCGCTGCCATGCGCTGGCAGCGGCAGGTGGCCGATGCCCGCGTCGACCACGACTTCAACGTCCGTCCACGTTGGTCGCTCGGGACGCCATGAGCGGGCTATAATCGAACGGCTTTGGGCAAGGTTGTCCACAGCTTTCGCACGGCGCAGGACGTTTCACCCGCGACCGCAAGTCCACACATGAAGCCCGCATTCGAAGCGAATCGTCGGCTCCATCACAAGGAAACAACATGACCGCCACCGTTGCCGAAAAAGCAGAAATCGTCAAGGCCAATGCGCGCAGCGCCAACGACACCGGGTCTCCTGAAGTTCAGGTGGCTTTGTTGACCGCACGCATCAATGAACTGACGCCGCACTTCAAGACGCACCTGAAAGACCACCACGGACGCCGTGGGTTGTTGAAGATGGTCAACACCCGCAAGAGCCTGTTGGCCTACCTGAAAGACCGCGACGCCGACCGCTACATCGCACTGATTCAGAAGCTGGGTCTGCGCAAATAACCTGCTGATCGAAGCAAAGAGCCTGTCTGGATTGCCAGCACAGGCTCTTCTCGTTTTGAGCCGGGCACCCAACGATGACGATGTGTCATTCCAAAGTCGTTTGCAAATGAACGTCGCTGGAATGGCATCGCGCCAGGATGCCGCAGCTCTGGGTACGAAAGCGCCACCCGCAAGGCGCTGATCTCAACCGGAGACACACATGAGCATGTTCAACAAAGTCACCAAGACCTTCCAATGGGGCCAGCACACCGTGGTGCTGGAAACCGGCGAAATCGCCCGCCAAGCTGGCGGCGCCGTCATGGTCAACATTGAGGACACCGTGGTGCTCGCCACCGTGGTGGCCGCCAAGAACGCCAAGCCGGGGCAAGACTTCTTCCCGCTGACGGTCGACTACATCGAGAAGACCTACGCTGCCGGCAAGATCCCGGGCAGCTTCTTCAAACGCGAAGGCCGCCCGAGCGAGCTGGAGACACTGACCTCACGGCTGATCGACCGCCCACTGCGCCCGCTGTTCCCGGAAGGCTTTTACAACGAGGTGCAGGTCGTCATCCACGTGATGTCGCTGAACCCTGAGGTGTCGGCCGACATCGCCGCGCTGATCGGCTCCAGCGCCGCGCTGGCGATCTCCGGCATTCCGTTCGATGGCCCGATTGGCGCCGCGCGCGTCGGCTACGTCAACGGCGAGTACGTGCTCAATCCCGGCAAGACACAGCTGCTCGCGTCAGCCATGGATTTGGTCGTCGCTGGCACGCAAGCTGCCGTGCTGATGGTCGAGTCGGAAGCCAAGCAGCTGAGTGAAGAAATCATGCTTGGCGGCGTGGTGTTCGGCCACGAGCAGTGCAAGGTCGCCATTGTGGCCATCAACGAATTGGTGCGCGATGCGGGCAAGCCGGCCTGGGACTGGACGGTGCCTGCGAAGGACGAGCCGTTCATCGCCAAGGTGAATGCCTTGGCCGACGAGCCGATGCGCGCGGCCTATCAGATCCGCTCGAAGCAGGCCCGCACGCAGGCCACACGTGAAGTTACCGCAAAAACCCTGGCGGCATTGGCGCAGGACGGCGCCACCGTCGACAAGGTCAAGGTCGAGAACGTGCTGTTCGACATCGAAGCCAAGATCGTGCGCAGCCAGATCCTGTCGGGCGAGCCGCGCATCGACGGCCGCGACACCCGCACCGTGCGCGCCATCGAGATTCGCAACAGCGTGCTGCCACGCGTGCACGGCTCGTCGCTGTTCACCCGTGGCGAGACGCAGGCACTGGTCGCCGCCACACTCGGCACCGACCGCGATTCGCAGAAGATCGACGCGCTGGCTGGCGAGCACAGCGAACACTTCATGCTGCACTACAACATGCCTCCGTTCGCCACCGGCGAAACCGGTCGCGTGGGCACGCCGAAGCGCCGCGAGATCGGCCACGGCCGCCTCGCCAAGCGCGCGTTGGTCGCGGTGCTGCCGGACCGCGCTGACTTCCCGTATTCGATGCGCGTGGTCTCAGAGATCACCGAATCCAACGGTTCGTCATCGATGGCCTCCGTGTGCGGTGGCTGCCTCGCGCTGATGGACGCGGGTGTGCCGCTGAAGGCGCACGTAGCGGGCATCGCCATGGGCCTGATCAAGGACGGCAATCGGTTTGCCGTGTTGACCGACATCCTGGGCGATGAAGATCATTTGGGCGACATGGACTTCAAGGTCGCCGGCACCACCGCCGGCGTGACGGCGCTGCAGATGGACATCAAGATCCAGGGAATTACCAAGGAAATCATGCAGGTGGCTTTGGCGCAGGCCAAGGAAGCGCGGCTGCACATCCTCGGCAAGATGGTCGAAGCGATGGGCACAGCCAACGCCGAGGTGTCGCAGTTCGCCCCGCGCCTGTACACGATGAAGATCAACCCCGAGAAGATCCGCGACATCATCGGCAAAGGCGGCGCGACCATCCGTGCGTTGACCGAAGAAACGGGTTGCACCATCGACATCGGTGAAGACGGCACCATCACCATCGCCTCGGCCGACGCCGACAAGGCCGAACATGCCAAGAAACGCATCGCCGAGATCACCGCCGAGGTCGAGATCGGCAAGGTCTACGAAGGCCCGATCGTGAAGATTCTGGACTTCGGCGCACTCGTCAACCTGCTGCCGGGCAAGGACGGCCTGCTGCACATCAGCCAGATTGCGCACCAGCGCGTCGAGAAGGTCACCGACTTTTTGAAGGAAGGCCAGATCGTCAAGGTCAAGGTGCTCGAGACCGACGAGAAGGGACGCGTCAAGCTGTCGATGAAGGCCCTGATCGATCGCGATCAGCAGCCTGCGCCGATGCC
>JANPNF010000342.1:0-2730 GCA_031427315.1 Burkholderiales bacterium
GGTGGTGACATCAAGAAAGCAAGTTGACTGGTTGAACCAAGAATCCCCGCGCCTTTACGCCGGGGAGTGTCAACGTGGATATGTCCGTCGGGAGAGCACCGCAAATTGTTGATGCTGGCCCTTTACCGCTGACCTTGCCAGTAACTTCCGCTCGGCCTGCGAAAAGGCCGGGCTGAAACTGCGCGTCGATTGCCCGCGCTTCAGCGAGCCGGTCTTCGTTGACCGCCCCATGTGGGAAAAGATCGTCTTCAACCTGCTGTCCAACGCTTTCAAGTTCACTTTCGACGGTGAGATCGCCGTCACGCTGCGGCAGGTGGGCAGAACCGCCGAACTTGTTGTCCGTGACACCGGCACGGGCATTTCCGCCGTCGAGATGCCACGGCTGTTCGAGCGCTTCCACCGGATCGAAAATGCACGCGGGCGAACGCACGAGGGCAGCGGCATCGGGCTGGCCTTGGTGCAAGAACTGATCAAGCTGCACGGCGGCACGATCAGCGCCGAAAGCAAGGCGGGCAGGGAGGTCTCCAGCAACGTCACCAGCGAGGTCTCCAGTGCTGTCACCAGCAAGGCTGCCGGCCTCGCCGGCAATGTTGCAGGCGAGGCCGACCGCGGAACCACCTTCCGCATCTCGATCCCGCTCGGAACCGAACACCTTGCGCCTGAACAGGTCAGGGGCGGCCGCATCTCGGCAGCGCCCTCGGCGGGGGCGATTCCATTCGTGCAAGAGGCGATGCGTTGGCTGCCTGACGCCGAGCACCACGATCGCGGTGCGGAGTCACCGTCGGTGAACGACGATCTGCCTGACTCCGTTTTTTCAACCCTGCAGACCGACGCCGAACGTCCCCGCGTGCTGGTGGCCGACGACAACATCGACATGCGGCGTTACATACAGCGGCTGCTGAGTGGGCAGTACCAAGTTGAGACCGTGCCCGACGGCGAGGCGGCGCTGGCAGCGGTGCGGAAGCAGGTTCCCGACCTCATCCTGACGGACTTGATGATGCCCCGGCTGGACGGGTTTGGCCTGCTGAGGGCGTTGCGCTGCGATCCGCACACGGCCGGCGTGCCAGTCATCCTGCTGTCGGCCCGTGCGGGCGAGGAAAGCCGGGTCGAGGGCATGCAAGCCGGAGCCGACGCTTACCTGGTGAAGCCTTTCAGCGCCAGGGAGTTGCTGGCTCGCGTCGGGGCACTGTTGCAAATCACCCGGCTGCGGCAAGAGGCGGACGCCTCGATCCGAGCCAGCGAGGCGCGGTTTCGGGCGCTTGTGAGTGCCTCGTCGGATGTGATCTACCGGATGAGTGCGGACTGGGCCGAGATGCGCCATCTGCAGGGGCGGGAGTTCATCGCCGACACCCACGAGCCCAGCCAAGGTTGGCTGCTCAAATACATTGCCCCGGACGACCAGCCGCACGTTTGGGAGGTCATTCAAGCCGCCATCCGGTCCAAGGGCGTTTTCGAGTTGGAACACCGAATCATGCGCGTCGATGGCACGCTCGGCTGGACGTTTTCCCGGGCCATCCCGCTGCTCGACGGCGACGGCGAGATCGTGGAGTGGTTCGGTGCGGCCAGCGACGTGACCCATCGCAAACAGACTGAAGTGGCGCTGCGGCGGAGCGAGGAAAGGTTCCGCACGCTGTTCGAATCGATAGATGAAGGCTTCTGCGTGATCGAAATGATCTTCGACGCCGACTCCCGGCCTGCCGACTTTCGCTTCCTGGAGGCCAACCCGGCGTACGAGAAGCACACCGGAATTCGGAATGCGCAAGGCAAACGAATGCGCGAGATTGCCCCGGATCACCAAGCCCACTGGTTCGAGACTTACGGGCGGGTGGCCGCCGTCGGGGAAGCAATCCGCTTCCAGAAGGAGGCGAACGAACTGAGTGGCAGATGGTTCGACGTTTACGCGTTTCGCCTCGGTGGCCACGGGAGTCACAAGGTCGCCATTTTGTTGAACGACATCAGCGACCGCAAGGCGAGCGAAGAAGCGTTGAGAGCGAGCGAAAACCGCAGCCGGACCATTTTGGAAAGCATCACCGACGGCTTCTTCTCCATCGACAGCGAGTGGCGCATCAGCTACATCAATGCGGCAGGCGAGCGCTTTCTGGGACGATCACCTGGCGACCTGATCGGCAAGTCGGTGTGGGATGAGTTTCCCGGCACAGCTGGCAGCGAGTTCGAGCGGGTGTATCGCCGGGTCGTCGCCAGCCAGATCGGCGAGTCCATCACGGCCCACTACCCTCTTTTTAATCGCTGGTACGACCTCACCGCCTACCCCACGCCGGAAGGCCTGACCGTGTACTTTCGGGATGTCACCGACCAGAAGCAGGCCCAGGAATTGTTGCGGGCGAGCGAGGAACGGCGGCGGTTGGCGCTGGACGCAGCCGAACTCGGCATGTGGCACGTCGATCCGGCGACCCGTGCCTTGACGACCGATGCCCGCTTCCGGGCCATTTTCGACACGACCGAAGAGTGGACGGACTACCTGCAGGCGGTCGCAGTCATCCATCCCAACGACCAGTCAGCCGTGCTGGAGGCGGTGGCAGCGGCGACTCGGTTGGAGAACCCCACCCCTTACGCCGTCGAATACCGGGTCGTCCACCCGGACGGGTCGCTGCGCTGGATCTCGTCCAATGTCAAGGCCAGCTTCGAGGGAGTCGGCGAGGCAAGGCGGGCGGTGAATTTCGACGGTACCGTGGCCGACATCACCGACCGAAAACGCAGCGAAGAGGAGCG
>JANPNF010000343.1:0-4111 GCA_031427315.1 Burkholderiales bacterium
AGGCGCTGCTGCGCGTCGAAGCGGCTGCGCATCAGCTCGGTCACCAGCGTGGCTTCGTTGCTGAACACGTCTTCATCGGCATACGGCGCGAAAGTGATCGCGTACAGGTCGACGACACCGGGGCGGCCAGGAGCGAGCGCGTCGATGGCCGTGGGCAAGGTGCGCGCTTGCGCCTCGATCAGCTCCTGGCTCAGCGCCAGCAGTGCGGGCCCGCTGTCGTCGTTTTGGTTTTCGCCATCGGCGGCCGACGCGACGGGGTCGATCCAGAAGGATGCCTCCGGGGCGATTACCTGCAGGGCGACGCTCAACGCCGCAAAAGCGACGATGGCTGCGCGCACCGCCACATGGCGTGGCGCCTCGCGCCACAGCAGCACCAGCGCCGCCAGGGCCAACCACAGCAACGCGGCCACCCACAGGTTGCCGGGCAGCGCATCGATGTCGACAGCGGCTGGCAGCGGCAGCTGGACCAACGTGGCGACATAGGCTGTGCACAGCAGCACCGACAACAGCAGCTGCTGTGTGAGCAGCAGCGCGAACAAGCTGGCCATCGGAAGGCGCTGTGGCAGCGGGCCCGCGGCATCGCGGCCGCGCACGACGATCCAGCAGCAGCCGAGTGCCAGCAGCGTGATCAGCCAGCCACTGTCGATGGCGGCGAGGTCGAACCTTGTCGGCCCTTCGATTGCCAGCCGCTGCACGCCAATGACGAGGCCCAGCATCAGCGCCAGCAGCATTGCCACTGTGGCGGGGCCCACCTGCAGCGCGGCGCTGCGCGGCGGCCGGAACATCAGCGTGCGCGCACCTTCGCGCAGCAACGGCCCGAGGCTCATGCGGAATGCACCGCGGCGGGTCGCGGTCGCCGCACGCCGTTACTTGACGGTGACGTCGATGCCGGCACTCAGGTCAGTGCCGTACGACACTGCACCTTGAACGGGCTGCTGACGGTGGCGCCATCGGCCGGTGCCACGAGGCAGACGCCTTGTGCAGCGGCCGGCGGCTGGCGGCCACCCGCGGCGTGGGCGGTGCTGGTGAATGCCATCGCGAAGGCGGCTGGCCAGAAGATAGGTTTGAACATGGTGTGTGCTTCTCGAAAAGGTCAACGAACGACGACCAAGTTCAAGTGTCTTTGGAAATCGTGATCGACGGGAACTTGGCCGAGAAGTCCTTCGCGCGCTGGCCGATCTTCACCGCCACCTGCCGCGCCATCGCCATGTAGAGCCCCGCGATCTCGCCCTCGGGGTCCGCAACGACACTCGGGCGGCCGCTGTCGGCCTGCACACGGATGCTGAGGTTTAGCGGCAGCGCGCCGAGGTAATCCATCTTGTATTCAGTGGCGAGGTGCTTGCCGCCGTCTTCGCCGAAGATGTGCTCGACGTGGCCGCATTGTTCGCACACATGCACCGCCATGTTCTCGACAATGCCCAGGATCGGCACGCCGACTTTCTCGAACATCTTGATGCCCTTTTTCGCGTCGAGCAGCGCGATGTCCTGCGGCGTGGTGACGATCACCGCGCCGGTCAGCGGCACCTTCTGCGACAGCGACAGCTGGATGTCGCCGGTGCCCGGCGGCATGTCGACGATCAGGTAGTCGAGCTCGCCCCAGTTCGTTTGCCGCAGCAACTGATCAAGTGCCTGAGTGGCCATCGGGCCGCGCCAGACCATCGGGCTGTCGGCCTCGACCAGAAAGCCGATCGACATCACCTGCACACCGTAGTTCTGCATCGGCTCCATCGATTTGCCGTCGGCCGATTCAGGCCGACCCTGCAAGCCCATCATCATCGGCTGGCTGGGGCCGTAGATGTCGGCGTCGAGGATGCCAACGCGCGCGCCTTCGGCCGCCAGCGCCAGCGCCAGGTTGACGGCCGTCGTGCTTTTGCCGACACCGCCCTTGCCCGAAGCCACCGCGACGATGTTCTTCACGTTAGGCAGCAGCTGCACACCGCGCTGCACCGCGTGCGGAACGATCTTGGTGGCCAGGTTGGCACTGACGTTGTCGACGCCGACCACCGATTTGGCCGCGGCGATCAGCGCCTTGCGCAGCATCGGCAGCTGGCTTTTCGCCGGGTAGCCGAGCTCGACATTGAAGGCCACGTCAGCGTCGGCGATGCGCAGATTCTTCAACTGCTTCGTGCTGACGAAGTCACGCCCGGTGTTCGGGTCGATCACCGTTTTCAAGGCGTCGAGCAAGACAGATTCGGTGACGGGCATGACGATTTCAAGCGCGCAAGCGCAGCGGTGCAACAGGGAGCGATTCAGTCTAGCGCAGGGCCCGCGCGGCATGCCAGGCTACCGCCGTAGCACTGACCAATTCGAAATGAATTTTCGTTATCGTCATAAGAACTATTTGGAGTCGCGATGAAACACAACCATCGTTCCTACGGCATCGCTGCAGCTGCCGTGCTGGTGCTGATGGGTGCCACGGCCACGGAGGCCTCAACCTTCACCGCGCTGAGTCAATCGCGGTCTATTGCGGCCACCGCTCAAGTCACCTTATTCAGCCTCGACCCGGACGTCGCCACGCTCAGTGACTCATTGACTGGCGGCGCGCAGACGGCTGTCGTTGACTTCGGCGCGTTCAGCGCATCATTCGGCCTCGGCGCCTTGTCGATCAGCGACCCCGTGTTGGGCTCCGCCAGAGGAAACGGCCGCGCGGCACAAACCTCTTCGTTCAGCGCCGACCGAATCAGCTTCGACGGCACGGCCGATGTCAACATGGAAGGTGAGCCCATTTTTGGCAACGCTGACGTCTCAGGCACCGGCAGCGCGTCGTCGCGGCTGAGCTTCGGTTTCTCGCTCGCCCAGGCAACAAGCATTCAGTTGACGATGAGCAGCAACGTCACGCCGAGCCGCAGCAGCTACAACTTTGCACTGCCCGATGGCGGTGGCCAGAGCGTGTGGAACCAGACTTCGATCTTCGATGTCAACGGCAATGAAACCCGCGACTTCGTCGTCACGCTGAATCTCGGCGCGGGCACGTATGCGCTGAATACCGCGCTCGGCGCGTCATCGTTCGTCGACAACGGCAGCAGCGGTGCGGGGCGGGCTGTGGCCAGCTTCACACTTGCTGCGGCGCCCGTACCCGAACCTGGAGCAACGTTGCTGTTTACGGCAGGGCTGACGTTGGTGGGCTCGTGTGCGCGTCGCCGCCGCGCAACCCCAGCCTGCCCTCGACGCTGACCCTGAACAACCCCGCCGCCTGACGCCGTCGGTGGCCTGCTCGCCGGAGGCGGCGATCCCTGGCCTTGCAGACACCAGGCTTTTAGAATCGTGCGCTGCCCGAAGCCGTTGTGCGCCACAGCGGCGGGGCTGCCTCACCCGTGCCCTCCATGACCCGCAAGCTCTTCGTCACCACCGCCCTGCCCTACGCCAACGCGCCGTTTCACATCGGCCACATGATGGAGTACATCCAGGCCGACATCTGGGTGCGCTTTCAACGGATGCAGGTGAGCGACGACGGGTCCCCCGTGCAGGTGCACTTCGTCGGCGCCGACGACGCGCATGGCGCGCCGATCATGATCGCCGCAGAAAAGGCCGGCAAAACCCCGCAGCAGTTCGTGGCCGAGATCGCCGCCGGGCGCCAGCAGTACCTCGACGGCTTCCACATCGCTTTCGACCACTGGCATTCGACCGACTCGCCTGAGAACACGGTTTTGGCGCAGCAGATTTATCGGGCTTTGCGCGACCATGCCGACGGCTCGTTGATCACCACCAAGACGATCGAGCAGTTCTACGACCCGGTGAAGGGCATGTTCCTGCCCGACCGCTACATCAAGGGCACTTGCCCGAAGTGCGGCTCGCCCGAGCAATACGGCGACAACTGCGAGAACTGCGGCGCGGTCTATGCGCCCACCGACCTGAAGAACCCGTTTTCGACACTGACCGGTGCCACGCCGGTGATGAAGAGCAGCGAGCACTACTTCTTCCAGCTCTCGTCGCAGCGCTGCATCGACTTTCTGACGGAGTGGACGAGCACACCCGGCCGCCTGCAGCCCGAGGTGCTGAACAAGATCAAGGAATGGTTTGCGCCCGACGGCGACGACGCCAGTGGTCACCGGTGCCGCCGCCGAAGGTCAGCAAGGCGGAATCCCAACGCGTCGCCCGGCGGATTGAGGAG
>JANPNF010000344.1:0-2123 GCA_031427315.1 Burkholderiales bacterium
GCCGTCGATCAGTGCCGCGCCGCCCGGCGTGCGCGGGTCCGTCACCGTGCAGGCCGCGCACACGGCCACCGCCAGCCCCGGATCGCGGATCTTCGTGTCGTTGTAGCCGACGCCCAGGGTGGCCAGCAGGCGGTCGGTCAGGAAGGCTTGCAGGTCCATCTCGAAGCCCTTGCCGCTGGCCTTCTTGGCGCTGAGCAGGATGTTGGCGTTGGCCGCGCCGCCCACGGCGGTGAGCTGCAGGTCCTTCACGGTGTAGCTGAAGACACCGAAGTTCAGGCGCGCGCGGCGCTCGAGCAGGTCGGCCTTGATGCCGACTTCGACCGAGGTGTTGTTCTCCGGCCCGGCGACCGACTGGTTGTTGAAGGCACTCGCGCCCTGCACGCTGGCGCCGCGAAAGCCCGTGGCCGCGCGCGCATACAGGTGGGTGGCCTTGTCGATGGCATAGGTGCCGCTCAGATCCCAGTTCACCTTGCTGTCGCTCGGCGACGCGCTCAAGGGGCCGAGCGCGGCCAATTGCGCCTGCGTGCATTTGAGCGGCCCTGCACCCGGCAGGCCGAACGTCGGCGCGATGCAGGGCACAAAGCTGCTGGCGTTGTAGTCCTCGACGTTGAACGTCTTCTTGTCCTGGGTGTAGCGCAGGCCCGCGCGCAGCTTCAACTGCGGGCTGAGCGCGAAGTTGAGCGCGCCGAACAGCGCCGCAGCGTTGTTCTTCTGGTGCACGCGCAGGTAGCCGTCCTGCGCGCTGGCCGCCAGCGAGTTGTAGCTGAAGCTCTCTATTCTGTAGTCCTCATTGAAGAAGAAGAACAGGCCGGCCTGCCAGGCCAGCGGCGCGTTGCCGCTGGACACGAGGCGGAACTCCTGCGTCAATTGCCGGTGCTTGGGGATGCCGTCGGCCGACTCGGCCGCGAACGGGATCAGGCCCGGCCCGGACAGGCCCGGGGGCAGGAAGACAGCCCCGAAGCCGCCGTCGATGTCGCCGCGGCTGAAGACCCTGACTTGCTCGTAACCGGTGATCGAATGCAGCTCGGCGCCCGCGAGCTTCCAGCGCAGGCGCAGACTGCCGCCATAGTTCTGCAGCTCCGACTCGTTCTTGCCGTCGGTCGAGATCAGGCGCGGGTTGAAACCGGCGACCAGGTCATTCGTGCCGGGCTGGATGATGTTGGCGCGGAACAGGCGTGCCGAGCCTTCGTAGTCACGCGCGTGCAGATTGACCAGGGCGCTGAAGTCCTTGCTCGGCTCGACCCGCCACTGGGCCCGCAGCGCGCTGTCGCGGTAGCCCTCGAAGTCCTGCGTCAGGCCGGTGGCCACGGTGTTGCGCACCCAGTCGTCGCGCGTCTGGTTGAGCAGCGAGATGCGCAGCGCCGAGTCGGCGCCGGTCGCGACGTTCATTGCGGCCTCCGCATTGACCGTCTGCAGGCTGCCCACCGACAGGCTGGCGTAGCCCTCCGACTTTTTCAACGCAGGTTGCACGGAGTCGAACTTCACTACGCCGGCCGGCGTGTTGCGACCGAACAGCGAGCCCTGCGGTCCGCGCAGGACTTCGATGCGGGCAACGTCAAAAACCGGAAAGCCCTTGAGGATCGGGTTCTCCTGCACCACATCGTCGTAGACCAGCGACACCGGCTGCGAGGCATTCAGGCGGAAATCGGTGTTGCCATAGCCGCGCAGGTAAAAGCGCGGAAAGGCGCGGCCGAAGGAGGACTCAATGTTCAGGCTCGGCACGCGGCCGGAGAGCGCGCGCACGTCCTGGCCGCTGGTGCCCAGGACGTCGAGCAACTCGCCCTGCAGCACGCTGACCGAGTTCGGGACTTCCTGCAGGTTCTCGACCCGCCGCTCGGCCGTGACAGTGATGGTGATGAGCTTGCCGGCCTCGGCCGTCGCCGTTGGCTGCGCCGAGGCGCCGCTGTGCAGCGTGGCGATAGCGGCCAGGGCCAGGGCGTGGCGCACGGCAGGCCTGCGATGCGCGAGGGCGCGAGAGTGAGCGTTCGACATGGTGCCTCCGGGGGGGTAAGGGCCGGCGGGCCGCGCAAGCCGCGCAACGCAACGCCGGGACGACAAGGCAGGCATCATCGCGGTGCGCTCGACGGCGGTCCATCCCGCTGTGCGTGCCGCCGCCGCCCACT
>JANPNF010000345.1:0-2139 GCA_031427315.1 Burkholderiales bacterium
GACGGCGCTGCGTCGCTCAGTTGTAGTGGCCGGGGCTAGCGCTGCGCGACGCACAGTCTACTGGTACGGCAGCGTAGGCGCACTCAGACTGGCTGCTGCTGCTCGGCTCCGGCGGCTCAGTGCCCGACTGTCGGCGAGTCCGGTCGCTCGGCGCTTGCAGCATCAAATGTCTGCCGTACGTCTTGACCGGCAACTCAACGCCATCGGGTCGCCGACATCTGCGGCAGGAAGCGACAAGGGCTGCCCGATGACCTGGTGTCGGAAGCGACGAACTGGAATTCGCGACCCAAAGCGGTCCATCGCCGCTCGACGAAGCAGTCGCTCGCCCACGCGCGAATTCGACCCCTTTCCAACACTGGCCACCGGCGGCGGTATCACCGGCGGCGGTATCGTCAGTCCGGCTTGAACTTCGCCCGCGCGATCCCCGGCTTCCAGCGTTGCTGCTCAACTTCGATGAACTTGGCGAACTCGGCCGGCGTGCTGCCGACTGCGACCGCAGCTTCGCTTTCCAGCAGCTTCAGCGCAGCAGCCTCCTTGGTCGCCCGCGCCGACGCGGCGGCGAGCTTGTCGACGTTGGCCTTGGCCATCGTCGAGGGTGCGAGCAGGCCGTACCACTGCGTCATCTCGAAGCCCGGGAAGCCCTGCTCGGCGACCGTCGGCACGTCGGGCAGCTGCGCCAGACGCTGCGTGGTGCCGGTCGCGATGCAGCGCAGCTTGCCGGTCTTGATGAACTGCAGCACGGCCGGCGCGCCGACCGCTGCGGCTTCGAGTCGGCCGCCCATCAGGTCCGTTAGCTGGGGGCCGGTGCCACAGTAAGGCACGTGAATCACGAAGACGTTGCTTGCCAACTTCAGAATACTCGAAGGCGAGATGACCGGCGCTGCCGTTCGTCTGCGCGATGCGCCACGAGAGTGACGCGCACATCGCCCGCGCCGCCGAACTGGCGATCGCCTGCCACCAGCAAGCCGAAATGGCAGCGCCGTGGCCCGCTGCGGTGCGGGTGATCGGCTTCGACCTGGCCGGGCCCGAGGCCGGTTGGCCTGCCAGCCGACACGCCGCCTTGCTAACCCGGGTTCGCAACGCCGGCCTGGGGCTGACGCTGCACGCCGGCGAAGCCGACGGCGGCGAGCGGGTGCTGCAAGCCGTGCGCCTGGGCGCACAGCGCATCGGCCATGGCGTGCGCTTGGCTGAGCTGATCGCCGACCTGATCGGCGAAGGCCCGGCCGCCGCCCAAGTGCTGGCCGAGTTGAAGGTCACGGCACCCACCTGGAGATCTGCCCGACCAACAACCCTGCATACCGGCGCGGCGGCGTCGCTGGCGCTGCACCCTATCCATGCCCTTTGGCGCGCCGGGCTCAGCCTGTCCTTCCACACCGACAACCGGCTGATGTCACGTGTCGACCACAGCACCGAGGCGGCCCGTTTGGTGGCCGCCGGCTTTGGCTGGGGCGAGCTGGTGCAGATGGGGCTGGATGCCGCGCAGGTCTCGTTTTTGCCTGAGGCGACGCGGCAGGTGGCGATGGCGGCACTGCGGCGCTGGGCGGCGGTTGAAGGGCTGGCAGCGGCGACGCGGCACTGAGCCGGGCTCAGCCTTGCGCCGTGCGCTGCGGGCGCCGGACGAGTGCCTGCTCAAGACTGGTTGTTGCCGGTCACCGCCGACGGCTGAATGGCGGCCCCTGGCCGACTGCCGCTTGCCAATGCCGCGGATCGAACGGCAGCTCCCGCGCCATTGCGGTCAGCCTCCCCGCAGGTCCGCCCGCTAACCGGCCGCCAACGGCGCTTCGTTTGCGGTCCGCCCCCCGCCCCCCGCAGCGGGCCGGTAGGTCATCGGCAATCGCGCATGGCACCTGCACCTGCCTGGCGCTGGTGCCCCAGCGCGCCGCGCCTCAACCGCCGCGGTCCACCCGCACCGCCAGCACCACCGACGTGGTGGTCTTGCGCACGCCGTCGGTCTCGCCGATCTCGTCGAGCAGCGCGTTCAGCCGCGCCGTGCTGGCCGCGCGCAGCACGGCGATCAGATCGGCCTCGCCACTCACCGCATAGAGCTGGCGCAGCTCGGGAATCGCCTGCAGGCGCAGCACCACGTCGCGGGACCGTTTACGAGCACATGCGCACGGCGCTGAAGGCCAAGGAGAATCC
>JANPNF010000346.1:0-2109 GCA_031427315.1 Burkholderiales bacterium
TTGTTCATAAGCCCCACTAATGGATCGGGTGATTGATGAATGATGCTTTTTTTCGAACAGCACCGGTCGCAAAATTGCACGAACAATCAACCGGGGCAACGCACATGAAAGTCATCGTGATGGGCGCTGGCATCGTCGGCATCAGCACCGCTTGGCATTTGATGGACGAAGGCCACGAGGTCACGGTGGTCGACCGCCAGCAGGACGCGGCACTCGAAACCAGCTTCGCCAACGGCGCGCAGATCTCGGTCAGCTTTTGCGAGCCTTGGGCGAATGCCGAGGCGCCGTTCAAGGTGGCGAAGTGGCTGCTGCGCGATGACGCGCCGCTGCTGTTTCGCCCCCAACTCGACCCCCACCAGTGGCGCTGGGGCCTGAGCTTCCTGGCCCAGTGCAATGCCACGGCCTTCGAGCGCAACGTCGGCCAGCTGGTGGCACTTGGCCGCTACAGCCAGGCGGCGCTGAAGTCGGTCGTGGCGCAAACCGGCATTGAGTACCACCGGCTTGAACGCGGCATCCTGCATTTCTTCTCGACGCCGCACGACTTCGCAGCCGGCGCTGCCGCCGCCGAGGTGATGCGCCGCCACGGGGTCGATCGCCGGGTGCTGTCGCGCGACGAGGTTCTGGCCGTCGAGCCGGCCCTCGCATCGTTCGGCCCGCACCTGGCCGGTGGCACTTACACGCCCAGCGACGAATCGGGCGACGCGCGGGTGTTTACGCAAGCACTGGCGCGGCGTTGCGCCGAGCGCGGTGCGACGTTCCTGTATGGCCGCGACATCGTCGACCTGCCAAAGACCGGCAACGCAATCGAATCGCTGCGGGTGCGCGAGCGAGCCACCGGCCAGCTCACGACGCTGCGTGCCGATGCCTATGTGGCCGCGATGGGCAGCTACACCGCGCCGCTGCTGCGCCCGTTGGGCTTGTGCCTGAACATCTACCCGGCCAAGGGGTACTCGGCCACGTTGAAGCTCAAGCACCCCGAGCGTGCCGGCACCGTGAGCCTGCTCGACGACGAGCGCAAGATCGCAATCAGCCGCCTGGGCGACGAGGTGCGCATCGCCGGCACCGCCGAGATGGCGGGCTACGACACCTCGATCACCAGCGCCACCTCCCGTGTGCGTTGCGAAGCGCTCGTGCGCCGCTACGAAGCGCTGTTCCCGGGCGTGGCCGACACCGCGACGCCAAACTACTGGGCCGGTCTGCGGCCCAGCACGCCCGACAACATCCCGATCATCGGCCGCAGCCCGATCGGCAAACTCTGGATCAATTCAGGCCACGGCACGCTGGGCTGGACGCATGGCGCGGGCTCGGGCCGCGCGCTGGCCGAGCTGATCAGCGGCAAGCGGCCGGCGGTCGATTTCAGCTTCTACGGCGACCGCCCGGTCAGCGGTCGCTCGCGCATGGCGACCGCGTGACAGTGTGGGGCGTCCAGCCCCTACCGCCGTTGTGGGCCGCGGCCCGTGCTGCGCGGCCCGCGCTCGGGGACCCGGCCTTGCTGCGCACGGCCTTGAGGGCGCGGTGCCGCTGCGCGCGGTCTCGACACATCGGCCAGCAGCAAGGTGGCGCGCACCAGTTCTTCCACCGCCGCACTCAGGTCGGCCGGCGGCTCCAGCGACTCAATTTCTTCGATCAGCTCGTCGGCGTCTTCCAGATCGTCGGGGTCGAGGTGCCGGTACAGCAGCGCCAACGGCGCGGTGAGCCGGGCCGCGTCAAGCCGCATCAGGCTCGGGAAAAACTCCTGCGCAGCCGCAAAGCCGGCCACCCAGGGGTAGACCGCGTCGGTCTCGTGCGGTGTGTTGTCGTCGCCCGGTTCTTCCTTATCCTCCGGCGCCATCTCGAACACCCACGGATCGAACCACTGCCGGCAGCCGATTGCGTCGTTCAGCTCAGCGTGCCGACGCAGCGCAAGCGCCTGCAGCCGCGTCGCGTCGAACGACGCGGGCAGCGCGCGACCGTCGGCATCGGTCAGGCGCGGCAGCCATTGCGACGCGGGCACGACTTGCGGCTGCAGCAGCACGCCGCACAAAAAGCCGTCGAGCATGCTGACGTCGAGCGGCTCCAGCGGTGCCGGCACGCGGTCGAGCAGGGCTTGCAGCTCGTCGATGTCGCGCT
>JANPNF010000347.1:0-1622 GCA_031427315.1 Burkholderiales bacterium
CCGGCCTGCGAAGTTATGACCGGCGCATGCCGGAGGAGATCAACCGCATCCTGACGGATCAGATTTCTGACCGCCTCTACACCACTGAGCGCAGCGCTCAGGAGAATTTACGCCTTGAGGGCATTCCGGCAGAGCGCGTCGCTTTTGTCGGCAATGTCATGATTGACTCACTGGTTGCCAGCCGCCCGGCTGCGCGCGATGCGCGCAAGACCATCTCTGATGCTGGGAGCGACCCCAAGGTACTTGACCATCCAAAGGGATTTGGTGTCGTCACCCTGCACCGTCCTTCGAACGTCGATACGCCGCAAGCTCTTGGCGACATCCTTGGTACCCTGCGTGAAGTAGCTGGCAGACTTCCGCTGGTATTCGCGCTGCACCCGCGCACCCGCAGCAACATCGAGCGCTTCGGGCTGCTCGGCCTGGTCGACCCGCAGCGCATGGCGCTGCTGCCGCCGCAGGGCTACCTCGAGATGCTGGGGCTGATGCGCGACGCCACGCTGGTGCTGACCGATTCGGGCGGGCTGCAGGAAGAGACCACCGCGCTGGGCATTCCGTGCCTGACGCTGCGCGACAACACCGAGCGCCCGATCACCGCCGAGCAGGGCACCAACACGCTGGTCGGGCGCGACGCCCGGGCCATTCGCGACGGCGTCGACGAGATCCTGCGCGGCCAGGGCAAGCGCGGTCGCATGCCCGAGCTGTGGGACGGCCACGCCGCCGACCGGATCGCCGCCGACCTGTGGTCCTGGCTGGGCGCCGGGGCGCACTGAGCCCGCCGGCACCATTTCACGCATCCGACCCGCGCCATGCAAGCACCGATCGCCAACGCGCTGACCATTGACGTCGAGGACTATTTCCAGGTCTCGGCGATGGCCCCGTACATCGCGCGCAGCAGCTGGGACGGCTGCGAGTGCCGCGTCGAGCGCAACGTCGACCGCATCCTGGCGATGCTGCAGCGCCACGGCATCCAGGCCACCTTCTTCACGCTGGGCTGGATCGCCGAACGTTACCCGCAGCTGGTGCGGCGCATCGTCGCCCAGGGCCACGAACTGGCCAGCCACGGCCATGGCCACCAGCGGGCCAATGAGCTGTCGCGCGAGGCGTTCAGCCAGGACATCGTCCGCGCCAAGCACCTGCTCGAAGACCTGGCTGGCCGACCGGTGCTGGGCTACCGGGCGCCGAGCTTCTCGATCGGCCGCGACAACCTCTGGGCCTTCGACTGCCTGCAGGCTGCCGGCTACCGCTACAGCTCGAGCATCTACCCGATCCGCCACGACCACTACGGCATGCCCGATGCGCCGCGTTTTGCCCACCGCGTGGCCGACGGCCTGCTCGAGGTGCCGATCACCACGCTGCGGCTGCGCGGCCGCAACTGGCCGTCCAGCGGCGGCGGCTATTTCCGGCTGCTGCCCTATGCGCTGTCGCGCTGGATGATCCGGCGCGTCAACGCCGCCGACCGGCAGGCCGCGGTGTTCTACTTCCACCCCTGGGAGATCGACAGCGGGCAGCCGCGCGTTCCCGGCATCGACCTGAAGACCCGGTTCCGGCACTACGTGAACATCGACCGGATGGCGCAGCGCCTGGCGGCCTTGCTGAAGGACTTCCGCTGGGGGCGCATGGAC
>JANPNF010000348.1:0-16818 GCA_031427315.1 Burkholderiales bacterium
CACGCTGCTGCGCGACGCGGCACTCGGCCCGCGCGTGGTGCCGATCCTGGTCGACGAAGCGCGCACCTTCGGCATGGAAGGCCTCTTCCGTCAGATCGGCATCTACAACCCCGCGGGGCAGAAGTACACGCCGGTCGACAAAGACCAGGTCATGTACTACCGCGAGGCCGAAAACGGCCAGATCCTGCAGGAAGGCATCAACGAGGCCGGCGGCATGGGCAGCTGGATCGCCGCGGCGACCAGCTACTCGACGAACAACCGGATCATGATTCCGTTCTACGTCTACTACTCGATGTTCGGTTTCCAGCGCATCGGCGACATGGCCTGGGCCGCGGGCGACATGCAGGCGCGGGGCTTCTTGCTCGGCGGCACCAGCGGCCGCACCACACTCAACGGTGAAGGCCTGCAGCACGAAGACGGCCACAGCCACATCCTGGCCGGCACCATTCCCAACTGCATCAGTTATGACCCGACCTTTGCACACGAGGTCGGTGTGATCCTGCACCACGGCTTGAAGCGCATGGTGGAGCGACAGGAAAACGTCTACTACTACATCACGCTGCTCAACGAAAACTATCCGATGCCGGGCCTGACGTCGGGCACCGAGGAGCAGATCATCAAGGGCATGTACCTGCTGCAAGAAGGCGTGGCGAAAAAGAAGCTGCGCGTCAACTTGCTGGGTAGCGGCACGATCCTGCGCGAGAGCATGGAGGCGAAGAAGTTGCTCGAAGCCGACTGGGGCGTGGCAGCCAACGTCTGGAGCTGCCCGAGCTTCAATGAGCTGACGCGCGAAGGCCAGGATGTCGAGCGCTGGAATCTGCTGCACCCGACGGCCGACGCCAAGGTGCCGTATGTCACCCAGCAGCTCGCCGCGCACGCCGGCCCGGTGGTCGCCAGCACCGACTACATGAAGAACTATGCCGAGCAAATCCGCGCCTTCATGCCCAAGGGCCGAACCTACAAGGTGCTGGGCACCGACGGCTTCGGCCGCAGCGATTTCCGCAGCAAGCTGCGCGAGCACTTCGAGGTGAACCGCCACTACATCGTGGTGGCTGCGCTGAAGGTGCTCAGCGAAGACGGCGCGGTGCCTGTGGCCAAGGTGGCTGAGGCCATCGCGAAGTACGGCATCGACGCCGACAAGATCAATCCCCTGTACGCATAAGAAGAACGGAGACAAGACATGGCCACGGTAGAAGTCAAGGTGCCGGACATCGGCGACTTCAAAGACGTCGAGATCATCGAGTTGCTGGTCAAGGCAGGTGACACCATCGCTGTCGATCAGTCGCTGCTGACGGTGGAGTCGGACAAGGCGTCGATGGAGATCCCCTCGTCGCATGCCGGCGTGGTGAAAGAGATGAAGGTCAAGCTCGGCGACAAGGTCAACCAGGGTGTTTTGGTGCTGATGCTGGAGAGCACCGGTGCTGCGGCACCCGCGGTGGCTGCTGCACCTGCGGCTGCATCGTCAACGGCACCTGCGCCAGCCCCCGTTGCGGCACCTACCGCTGCGCCTGTTGCGGCAGCCGCGGCAGTGGGCCCGGTGGAGGTTTTGGTGCCCGACATCGGCGACTTCAAAGAAGTGGCCGTAATCGAGGTGTTCGTTAAGCCAGGCGACAGCGTGAGCGTCGAGCAGAGCCTGATCACCGTGGAAAGCGACAAGGCCTCGATGGAGATCCCGTCGTCGCATGCTGGTGTGATCAGCGAGCTGCGGGTGAAGGTTGGCGACAAGGTCAAACAGGGTTCGTTGATTGCGCTGCTGCAGGGTGTAGCCGGTGCGCCGGCACCCGTGGCATCTGCCGCTGCTGTGTCGGCGGTGGCATCGGCCCCGGCGGCTTTGCCAGCTCACGATCCGAGTGCGCCCAAGGGCGCACTTCCGCACGCCTCGCCTTCTGTGCGCCGCTTTGCGCGCGAGCTCGGCGTGCCGCTGAACGAGGTGGTGGGCAGCGGGCCGAAGGGCCGCATCACGCAGGACGATCTGCACCGCTTCGTCAAGGGTGTGATGGCCGGCAGCATTGCCACGGCCGCGCAGAAAACGGTGTCACCGGTCGGCGAGGGCGGCAGCTTCCCCGGCTTGCTGGCCTGGCCGAAGGTCGACTTTGCCAAGTTCGGCCCCATCGAGCGCAAGGACCTGAGCCGCATCCAGAAGATCAGCGGCGCCAACCTGCACCGCAACTGGGTGCTGATCCCGCACGTCACCAACCACGAAGACGCCGACATCACCGAGCTCGAAGCCTTCCGCGTCGCGACCAACAAGGACAACGAGAAGTCGGGCACCAAGGTCACCATGCTTGCCTTCATGATCAAGGCGGCGGTGGCGGCGCTGAAGAAGTTCCCGCAGTTCAATGCCTCGCTGGACGGCGATCAGATCGTGCTGAAGAACTACTTCCACATCGGGTTCGCCGCCGACACGCCGAACGGCTTGGTGGTCCCGGTGATTCGCGATGCAGACAAGAAAGGCATCTTCCAGATCAGCATCGAGATGGGCGAGCTGGCCAAGAAGGCACGCGACGGCAAGCTGGGTCCTGCCGAGATGACCGGCGGCTGCTTTTCCATCAGCAGCCTGGGCGGCATCGGTGGGCGTTACTTCACTCCGATCATCAATGCGCCGGAAGTCTCGATCATGGGCGTGTGCAAGAGCAGCACCGAGCCGCGCTGGGACGGCAAGCAATTCGTGCCGCGCCTGATTCTGCCGCTCAGCCTGAGCTGGGATCACCGCGTGATCGACGGCGCCGCCGCCGCGCGATTCAACGGCTATTTCGCATCGTTGCTGGCGGACTTCCGCCGCATCGTGCTCTGAACCCCAAGGCCCAGGACATGGCAATCATTGAAGTGAAAGTCCCCGACATCGGTGACTTCGAAAGCGTGGCGATCATCGAGGTGTTGGTGAAGCCGGGTGATGTGGTCAAGGTCGAGCAGAGCCTGATCACGGTTGAGAGCGACAAGGCCTCGATGGAAATTCCGTGTTCGACGGCAGGCGTCGTTAAGGAGCTGAAGGTCAAGATCGGCGACAAGGTGGGCGAAGGCTCGGTGATCCTGTCGCTAGAAGCTGATGCTGCGGCGGTGGCGGCTCCGGCCGCAGTGGTGCCTGCGCCCGCGGCGCCGGCACCTGCGACCTCGGCACCAGCGCCTCAGGCATCAAGCCACACCGGCGGTGCCGACGTCGAATGCGACCTGCTCGTGCTCGGCGCCGGCCCCGGTGGCTATTCATCCGCCTTTCGCGGTGCTGACCTCGGCTTGAAGACCGTGCTGGTCGAGCGCTATGCCGCGCTCGGTGGCGTCTGCCTGAATGTCGGCTGCATCCCCAGCAAGGCGCTGCTGCATGTGGCATCCGTCATGGACGAGGTCACGCACTTCGCCGACCTCGGCATCACGTTTCAAAAGCCCGAGGTCGACCTGAGCAAGCTGCTGGCGCACAAAAACAAGGTCGTCGGCAAGCTCACCGGTGGCCTGGCGGCCATGGCCAAGATGCGCAAGGTGACGGTGGTGAACGGGGTGGGCGAATTTGCCGATCCGTTCCACTTGAAAGTCACGGGCGCCGACGGCAAAGTTCAAACGATCAAGTTCAAAAACGCCATCATCGCGGCCGGCTCCGAAGCGGTGAAGCTGCCCTTTTTGCTGACCCCACAACTTCGGGACGATCCACGCATTGTCACCAGCACCGGCGCGCTCGAATTGCGCCAGAAGCCCGAGCGCATGCTGGTCATCGGCGGCGGCATCATCGGCCTGGAAATGGGCACGGTGTACTCCACGCTGGGTGCGCGGCTTGATGTGGTTGAGATGCTCGACGGCCTGATGCAAGGTGCCGACCGTGACCTGGTCAAGGTCTGGCAGAAGATGAACGCGCACCGCTTCGACAAGCTGATGCTCAAGACCAAGACGGTGGGCGCCGAGGCGACGGCCGACGGCATCCGCGTGTTGTTCGAAGGCCTCGACGGCACGAAGAGCGAGAGCCTTTACGACCTGGTGCTGCAGGCTGTAGGCCGCACGCCCAACGGCAAGAAGATCGGCGCCGACAAGGCCGGCGTGATCGTCGGCGACCGCGGGTTCATCCCGGTGGATGTGCAGATGCGCACCAACGTGCCGCACATCTTCGCCATCGGCGACATCGTCGGCCAGCCGATGCTGGCGCACAAGGCGGTGCACGAAGCGCACGTGGCTGCTGAAGTGGCGGCCGGCGACAGCAAGGCGCAGTTCGATGCGCGTGTCATCCCGAGCGTCGCCTACACCGACCCCGAAGTGGCGTGGGTGGGACTCACCGAAGACGAGGCCAAGTCGAAGGGCATCAAGGTCAAGAAGGGTTTGTTTCCGTGGACGGCATCGGGACGCGCCATTGCCAACGGCCGCGACGAGGGCTTCACCAAGCTACTCTTCGACGACTCGCCCGAAGCCCATGGTCACGGCAAGATTCTGGGCGGCGGCATCGTCGGCACGCACGCGGGCGACATGATCGGCGAGGTGGCGCTCGCTATCGAAATGGGCGCCGATGCAGTGGACATCGGCAAGACCATCCATCCGCACCCCACGCTCGGCGAGAGCATTGGCATGGCCGCCGAGGTGGCGCACGGCAGCTGCACCGACTTGCCGCCGGTGCGGCGCTGAGCGCGGTATTTGGCAGTCCGCAAGTCACTCGGAGGTGCAGGCAACCGTCTAAGTGACGGTCAATACTGGGCTTTCTGGTCTGATGTTGCGCCATCGCCTGGTGATACGCTAACTGTGGATTTGCCATGACTTCTGCCGACCTCGATCGCCCCAAACCACGGATGCCGCGCCTCGCCCGCGCGGCGTTGAACGGGTTGCCGCGCGAAACCCGGTTTGCGCTGTACCGCAGGATGGTGGACTGCAATCCGGCGCCCGACCCGCGGTTGACGTTGGGAATCGCCTCAACGCAGCCAGAGCTCGAAGGCTGTTTTGCCTTGTTGCACGAGGCCTACGTGGCCAGCGGTTTCATGAAGCCGGACCCGTGCGGTCTGCGGGTGACGCCGTACCACGCGCTGCCGACCACCACCACGCTGTTCGCCAAGTTCGGCGATCAGATCGTGGGCACCTTGTCGATCATCCGGGAAGGTGTTTTCGGCTTCCCGATGCAGTCCGTATTCGATCTGACAGCGGTGCGGGCCCAGCCAGGCCGCATCGCCGAAATCTCCGCATTGGCCGTGCACGCCGATTTCCGCGACACCGGTGGCACGATCCTGTTCCCGCTGATGAAGTTCATGTACGCGTACTGCACGGCGTATTTCGACACCCGTCATCTCGTCATCGCCGTCAATCCGAAACACATCGAGATGTACGAGTCGCTGCTGTTCTTCCAGCGCCTGCAGGTCGAAGTCGTGGACAACTACCAGTTTGCCAACGGCGCACCGGCCGTGGGTGCTTCGCTCGATCTCAGCACGGCGCCAGCCTTGTTCAAGGACGCCTACGAAGGTCGCCGGACGAATAAAAATCTGCATCACTATTTCACTCAGGTGACGCTGCCCAACATCCATTTTCCGCAGCGCACGTACTACACGACGAACGACCCCGTGATGTCGCCGGCGTTGCTGGACCACTTCTTCAACCAACGCACGCAGGTCTTCCACCAACTCGACGAACGGCGTCGCCGGTTGCTGAAAGCGATCTACCACGAAGAGACTTATCGCGATGTCTTGCCCTTCGTCACCGGCGGGCCGGTGGTTGCCGAGCCCTTGCGCAGGCACCGGCGCTATTCGTTCAAATGCCCCGCGTTGATGGAGCTCCGCGATGGCGCAGTGGCGCGGCAAGTGGCGCTGGAGGTGATCGATGTGTCGCGGCGCGGTTTTCTGGCTCGGGTTGACAGTGCGTTGACCGAGCAGACGCGCGGCGTGGTGCGGCTTCAGTTGGGTGCCGAGGTTGTCGTGATGACTGAAGCCATCGTGATCCGCCGCATCAACACGCCCAACGGGTTGTTCTTCGGGTTTCAGATCGACGATCCCGATGAGCACGAATGGCGCCGAACGATTGAAAGCATGGAGACGCACCACAACGCGACAGGCGCACTGTCCGGCACCAGCGAGGTGGCGGATGCCTCCGAAGAATGGTCTGTTCACGACATGACCGTCGTCTGATGCGTGCCGTCTGATGATGGCCTGCCGCAACTGTCTGCTGCCTGAGGGCGCGCCGGGCGCGGGTCTCGATGTCGCGGGCGTTTGCCTTGCGTGTCGCACCTACCGCCCGCAAGACCGTGACGTTGCCGAAACGTCGCGCCGTGCCCGCGAAGCCGACCTCGAAACGGCGTTGCAGGCCTGCCGCGGGCAGGGCGCTTACGACTGTCTCGTTCCGTTGTCGGGGGGCAAGGACAGCGTCTACCTGATTCACAAGCTCAAGGTCCAGTACGGGCTGCGTGTGCTCGCGCACACCACCGACATCGACATCGGCGAGGTGGCGTGGGCCAACATCCGCCGCGCCGTGGACAAGCTCGACGTTGAACACGTGGTGTACCGCCCGTCGCTGGCGTTCTACCGCCAGCTGTTCCGCTGGCTGCTGATGAACCAGGAAGCGCGTGGCGCGGTGCACACCATTTCCTACGCATATGCGCCGCTCTTTGAAGGCAATGCCTTGCACGTGGCCACCGAGAAAGGCATCCCGCTGGTGCTGGCGGGCTATTCACCGGGGCAGCCGCTGCCCGAGCGCATGGAGTATGAATTCCCGCGGCTGGCCATTTCGGCCGTCGATTGGACGCCACCTGAATTGCGGGCCTCGGGTGAGTTCAGCGAGCAGGACTTGTGCCGTTTCTGGAACCCGCAGCGGTACGCCTCTGGCACCTCGTTTCCGCGCTACCTCGCGCCGTACCACGCCTGGCCCTACGACCAGGACGAGATCATGCGCAAGGTGGTTGAACTCGGCCTGATCTCATCGACCAAGAACGCCAGCCCGGTGTTTTCGAACTATCCGATCAACTGGTTGCTGATGTACTCCGACCTGAAGAACTTCGGCTACAACCCCTACGCGCCCGAGTTTTCCGCCCTGATTCGCGAGGGCAAGGCGAACAAGCAGTACTGGAAGCTGATGGGCAATGTGGTCGACTTCATCACCTTGAAAAAGATCTATTTGGGCCGCCATGTGAAGCGGCACATGGAATGGTTGGATCTGCGTGACGAGGACCTGCGCATCACGCGGCCCAGCCGACCGGAGTGGCCGAAATTCGTCGCCCAGGACTGGGCTTCGAGAGCTCCGGGTGCCAGGCCGATCGTCGGCAAAGTGGTGCCTTGATGGACGCACGCACCAGCCCGACATCACCGCGCGCGGATACAGAGCTGCTCGCAGCACTGATGGCCATCGTCGGGCCCGACGGCGTTGTCAGCGATGCCGATGCCATCGAGCGCACCACGCGCACCTGCCTGCCGTTCCACGCATTGGCGTCGGTCGTCGTCTATCCGAGCACGGCTCAACAGGTGCAGGCCGTGGTCCAGGCGGCTTCGTCATCCAATGTGCCCATCTGGCCGGTCAGCACCGGCAAGAATTTCGGCTACGGCGAGAAAACCGCCGTGTACGAAGCGGGCATCACGATGGTGCTGGAGCGCATGAACCGCATCTGGCACGTCGATGAACAACTCGGCTTTGCCGTGATTGAACCCGGTGTGACCTACAAGCAAATCAACGACCATTTGAAGCAGACAGGGTCACGCCTCTGGGCCGACACCGCGGGCACGACGCAGCACGCGAGCGTGATGGGCAATGCCCTGGACAAAGGCCGCGGGCTCACGCCGATGGCCGACCACTTCGGCTGCCTGTGCGGCATGGACGTCGTTTTGCCCGATGGCAGCCTGCTCGAAACCGGTGGCGGCCCGTCCGGCAACAACACGGTACGTCACACCTACAAATGGGGCGTCGGGCCGTACCTCGACGGCCTGTTTGCGCAATCTAATCTGGGCATCGTGGTGAAGGCCGGCATCTGGTTGATGCCGGCACCGGAAAAATTCGACTTTGCCGCGTTCGAGTACAACGCGTCGCCCGAGAAACTCGGTGCGTTCATCGACGACCTGCGCGAGCTGGTGATGGCGCGTGCGATCCGTTCGCACCCGCACCTGGCCAACGATTTCGCGATGATGTGCATCCTCGCGCAGTACCCGTACGACAAGCTGGGCGGGCGTCGCCATCTGAGCGACGAAGCCGCTGCCGCCTGGCGCCAGCAGCATGGTGTGGCGCGCTGGACGTTCGGCTGCGGCCTGTACGGCAGCAGCGAGGAAGTTCGATACCAAAAACGCATGATCCGCAAGGTGCTGGGCCGCTATGGGCTGGTGCAGTTCATCGGTGCGGCAGTGCGCGACGATTGGTATGGCCGCCTGATTCGCACCGTGGCGCCTGTGGTCAACCGCTGGTTGGGCAAGTCTCCCGAATTCACCGATGTGATGGTGCCGGCGATCGATCTGTTCAGGGGCATTCCCACCGACGAGTTCGTTCGTCAGGCTTATTTCAAGTCGCATCAGAAGAAGCCCGACCACGACGTCGATCCTGCGCGCGACGGCTGCGGCCTGGTGTGGATCGGTCCAGTGGTGCCGTTCACCTCGGGTCATGTCATGAACGCGCTGTCACTGACCAAGCAGATCTTCGACAAGCACGAGTTCGACTTCTTCGTCGAGGTGATCGTGGAAAGTGCGCGCTCGGTGATCTTGCTGGTCGGCGTGTTCTACGACAAGCAGGACGCGGCCGATGCCGACCGCGCGCTGGCTTGGTACCACGAGGCCTGTGACGCCTATGTCGAGCAGGGCTACCCACCCTACCGCGCCACCTCGATGAGCATGGCAACGGTGTTGGATGCCAACCCGCAGGCCAAGGCGTTCGTGGCGTCGCTCAAGCAGGCGGTTGACCCTCAGAACCTGATCGCGCCCGGCCGCTACGGCACCCCTTTGCGATAAGGGCTCAGGTTGGTGAAAAACGTATTCCTCACGGGCGGCACAGGCACCATCGGCAGCGCGTTGGTGCCGCGATTGCTGGCTGATGACGACACGGTGTTGACGCTGTTGATTCGCGCGCGCGACGATGCCGAGTTGCACACCCGCCTGGCGGAAATGCTCGCCCACTGGCAGTACCCGCCCGGCGACAGCCGCGCATCGCGCATCAGGCCGCTGCGCGGTGACATTTCCTTGCCGCAGTTCGGTGTCGGCGCCGCAGGCTTCGACCGGCTGGCTGGCGAGACCACGCACGTCATCCACTGTGCCGCCAGCGTCAAGCTGAACATGGAGATGGCGCAGGCGCGCGCCACCGCGGTCACACCGACCCGCACCGTGCTCGAACTCGGTCGGCAATGCGCTCAGGCGAACATGCTGCGCAAGATCGATCTGGTCAGCACCGTCGGCGTCTGGGGACGCACGCCGGGCCACATGCCGGAGCGCCGCCTGCCCGAGGTCACTGAGTTCCACAACACCTACGAAGCTGCGAAGTCAGAAGCGGAGCGGGTGATCTGGACTGAAGGCGATGGCTTGCCCCTCACTGTGCACCGGCCCAGCATGGTGGTCGGCGAGACGCGCACCGGACGGGTGATGCACTTTCAGGTTTTCTACCATCTGTGCGAATTTCTGTCGGGCGCGCGAACTTATGGCGTGATGCCGGAGCTAGGCCACACCCGGCTGGACACCGTGCCGGTGGACTGGGTGGCCGACGCCATCCACTGGTGCAGCAGCCATGAGGAAACGGCTGGGCAGATCTTTCATTTGTGCTCCGGGCCGAACGGAGCCATCTCGCTGACCAGCCTGCAGCAGCATGTGCGCCGCGCCTGGCAGGCACACGGCCGCAAGCTGCCTGATCTGCGTCGCGTCAACCGCCTTCTGCTGGAGCGCTTGGTGCCTGTGATTGGCGCGCTCGCCGGCGAGAAGGCGCGCCGCGCCTTGCGCGGCTTGCCACCGATATTGGCGTACCTGGCCGAAGACCAGGGATTTGCAAACTCGCAAACCGCGCAAGCACTTGCAGCGGCAGGCTTGCCGGTGCCGTCAGTGGACAGCTATCTCGATGCGGTGCTGGGCTATTACCTCGACGCCAGCGGCGAACGCGCTGCGTCATGACCGGTCGTCAAATTGACGCGGACACGGTCTGGCAGCTGCTGGATCAGCGTGTTGCGGCAACGCCTGACGCGGTGGCGTACCAGTGCGAGACCGGCAACAGGCGCTGGGAGCCGTTGAGCTGGCAGGCGTTTCACGCACGCGTGATCCGCTTGCGTCGCAGCCTGCATGCGGCCGGCTTGCGCAAAGGCGATCGGCTGGCGCTCATCGCCCCGGTCTCCATCGAATGGGAGCTTCTGCACCATGCGGCGCTGTCCATGGGCGTGATCGTGGTGGGGCTGGATGCCCACGACCAGCCTCAGCGAATCGCCAGCATGGCCCGGCAGGCCGACGTGGTCGCCTTCGCCACCACCGACCTGCGGGTGCTGGCCGGCCTGAACGAGGATCAGTGGAGCAAGGCGCGCATGGTGCTGGCCTTGTGCGATCAGAGGGGCGACGCTGAACTGCCGCCAGGCCAACAGGTCCTCACCTGGGCCGAGCTGGATGCCTTCGCCGACACCACCGACGTCTTGCCGGAGAAGCCTGGCTGTGAAGATGTGGCAACGATCATCTTCACCTCGGGAACCACCGGTGCGCCCAAAGGCATCGCTTACACGCATGGGCAGGTCTGCATGGCGGTCGCTGCCATCGCCGACGCCTTCGGCTTTGTCGGGCCCGACGGTCGGCTGCTGTGCTGGCTGCCGCTGTCCAATTTGTTCCAGCGCATGGTCAATCTGGCGGGGCTTCGCCAGGGCGCGGGGACTTATCTGCTGGGCGACCCGCGCCGCGTGATGGCGGTGGTGGCCACCGTGTCACCAGACATCTTTGTGGGCGTGCCGCGCTTCTACGAGAAACTGTACGCGGGCATCTGCGAATCGATTGCTGCGCGGCCAGTGCTGCAGCGTTGGGCGATCAATCTGGCCTGGCGCGTCGGCCGCCGCGTTAGCCGGTACCGGTTGGACAAGCGTCCGCTGCCCCTTTGGCTTGCCGCAGCGCATCAGGCGGCCGATCGCGTTGTGCTGTCGCGGCTTCGCAGCGTGATGGGCAGCCGATTGCGCTGCATGGTCGCGGGCTCCGCGCCGACGCCTCGGTATCTGCTGGACGAATTTCATGCCCTCGGCTGGTTGCTGTTGGAGGCTTACGGCATGAGCGAGAACGTGATGCCCATGGCCATGAACCGCATCGACGATTTTCGCTTCGGCACGGTCGGCCGTGCTTTGCCCGGCAACCAGCTCGTGGTGGCGGAAGGTGGACACATCAAAGTCAAAGGTGCCGGATTGTTCACCGGCTATCTGGGCGATGCCGAACCGCTGCCCGTTGACGCCGAAGGCTTCCACACCACCTGGGATTTGGGAGAAATTGACAGCGACGGCTACCTCCGCCTGACCGGCCGATCGGGGGATCTGATCAAGACCTCGGTAGGACGCTGCATTGCGCCAGCACCCATCGAAGCTCAGCTCAGGCGCGTGCCTGGTATCGACAATGTGGTGCTCGTCGGCAATGGGAAAAAGTATCTGATCGCGCTTTGCAGTAGCGAGCAAGCGATACCGAATGGCTTGTCGATGGTCGCATTTAAAAAACTCCTCGACGAGCATTTATTCGATGTCACCGATCACGATCGACCGCGCGGTATCGGGCTGATTTCCCGACAATTCACCATCGAATCGGATGAGTTGACGCCCAATTTGAAAATCAGACGTCAGATTATTCTGTCTCGAAATCAAGCGCTCATTGACCGGGTTTATCAAGCCGTCGATTCGATGCCGCCGGGAACACCTGTGGGCATCGTTGTGGTTGACGGCATTTGACGGTCGATCACGTTGCGTCACTGCCGCGCTTGTTTCCACGCCGCTGAGGCGGGCGTCGCGAGGGTCGTTGTCGGTGGGAAACGACGATGTCGAAAAAGTTTACAGCTGACTTGGCATCGACCGGTCTGCGCCGCAAAAAATCAACTATTTATCCGCTAAATCAATGGCTTAGGAAAATATAAGTAGGATGGCACAAGCATTGCTTTTGTGACGCATCGGCGCTGTTTCGACTGATTGTTGCAGACAGGCAGATCGCAGGCAGTTGGTGTCTTACTTCATTGAGGAAACTGAAATGAACTTCAAAAAAATCTCGGCAGCGGTTGGTGTTGCTGCATTGGTCGGCGTTTCGGGCTCATACGCCCAAACCACCGCTACATTCAATCCCAGCGCAGCAAACGGTGATGTTGCAAACAAAACAGTGTTTGCAGGGCAAAGCGCCTTCACGTTCAACAGCATTCAAACTTCGCTGGCCAGCCAGCTTGATGTCGCTCAGGCCTCTGGCAACAACATTGGTTGGCAAGAGTCAGGGCACCTGATTTTCAACACCTACAACGGCGGTAATCAGCGCCAGGGCAATCGCACGTACGCCGGTGGCGCTTATGACATCTACGGCACGTTCACCGGGTCTGGTATCGGCAACTGGGCTGCTAACCAGTTCACCGTCACGGCTATCGGCGGGTTAACGATCAAGTTGTACGCTTCCCCGGCCACCGGCTCGGCCTTGGTTGCTGGTACGCCAACGTCAGGAAGCCAAGTCAATGGCGGTATCACCGCAGGCAGCAAGGATTTCTTGTTGGGCACCGCCTCTTACGCCGGCTCGTTCGGTGGCACCCAAGCCCAACTCAACAACGACGGTACCGCGACGTCACAGTTGACTGCTAGTTTCTCGTTCACCCCGGCTTCCGCCGCCTATGAGGGCATTGGTGGTTTCTTCCAGGCGCCAACCCCGTTCAACCTGCAGTTGTCGGCTTCTGGTAGCAGCAACGCACTGCAATCCACCTACACGGTGGATGGCAGCGGCGGTGTCCACATCGTGACGGCTGCTGGCGGTGGTGCCACAGGCAACATTCGTTTGCTCAACAAGGTGCCTGAGCCTACTGCTCTGTCACTCGTCGGTCTGGCCTTGGTCGGTGCTGCTGCAGCGTCCCGCAGAAAAAGCAAGAACGCTGCCTAAGCTGCGTCCAGCGGTAGGCCTGCGGTTCATCAGCAGTCTGCCGCGGCAGTAGTGGTTAGTAATTACGCCCTGCCAAAAGCAGGGCGTTTTCGTTGGTGCTGGAAACTGCCTCTGCTTTGTTCCGGTTCGATGGCAGCGACGTCAGCATCTGTCGCTCCAGCAGCGACGCAATAACTTCCGCTGGCTGGCGAATGTTCAAGATCAAGGCTCGCACCGGCCACGGGCTGCGACAACATCTGCGGAGCATGGTGGTTTGTCGAACCCTAGCGGTTGCAGCGGCAGTGCTGGATGTCGGAAAACAAAGCGCTTCAGACCTCCGCCTGCAGCAACGGGCACCGCGCCGCAACTCTCAGCTTCGAGTTACACGGCGCATACCAGGCAGTTAAAACCTGATCACAGCGCTTTGAGCAGCGCCTGCGCTTCGGGCGCGCCACTGAATTTATCGCCCAGTTTTGCCAGTGCTTCAAGTGCTGCTTTGGCGCTGCTTTTTTCTCCGGCTGCAAGGTATATCTTGGCGAGACTCAAGCTCAACGCAGGGTCGGCTGGCTGTAATTCAAGCGCCCTGCGCTGCATCGCGATAGCCTTGGCGTGTTCGCCGCTGGCCGACAGCAAATTGGCTTGTGTGTCCATGAACCTGGGTTGATTTGGAGCAAGTCGATTTGCCTTTTCAGCGTAGTCCATCGCGCCGGGATGACCGAGACGGTGGGTGATCCACGCCAGATTGTTCAGCGCGACGACATCTTCGGCTCGCATACGGACCACCTCCAGATAATATTTCTCTGCTGTTGCGAGGTCTGAGCGAGAAATGGCGTCAGAGGCGAGATAGGACAAGAACGCAAAATCTGAAGGCTGGCTTTTGATCCAGGTGTCTGCAAACCGACTGGCATCGTCTTTCTTACCTGACGCCGCCAAAGCAAAGTGCAGTTTGCCCGCATTCGCTGAGGATTTTGATTTCTCCAACGCGGTTTTGTAAGCAGTGATGGCCGCATTCCATTCTTTGCGATCAGCAAAAATATCGCCTTCGAGTTGAAAGCCCACATCTTCCTGAGGACGCTGAGATTGAATCTGGCGTGCCACGGCGGTTGCCTCTTGAAATCGTTTGGTGCTTGCCAGCAGCAAGATCAGGCCACGTTGGGCGTCGAGTGTGTTGGGGGCCGACTGCAGTGCCTTGCGCAGGCTCTCTTCCGCGGCAGGTAAATCATTGTTGGCGACATGAGCTTCGGCCAATCGCATGTGAGGCTGGGGTGAGAGAGGGAGCAACGCAATCAGCTTTTTGTAGGACGCGATAGCTTGATTGGCGTCACCGGAGATCTGTTGGGTCCGGCCCAGCGCGCTCAGCAACTCCGGATCGTCTGGCTGCGCCGCCACGGCGTTCTGGGCTGCGGTCAACGCCCGCTTGATGTCTTTACCCCGCAACAATGCGTCGATCAGCAACAGCCTGGGTGCCAGTTCGACGGGGTTGGCCTCCACGGCTTTCGACAAAGCCGTGATTTCTTCGGTGTTCGCGCCACTGACTGCTGCGAGCTGGGCCAGGGCAATCAGCGCCTGTCCATTTTTCGGGTTGGTTGCAAGCACTGCCTCGAAACGCTTTTTGGCCTCCTGGGGCTTTTTCTCAGCCATGTCAATCGCCGCCAAATTCGCCGTGGCCGCGAAGTAAGCAGGATCGATGGTCAACGCTTTCTCGAAACTCTTCCGCGCGGCAGCGGTGTCCTTCTGCGCGAGTTGAATCTGGCCGCGAAGATTGGATGCAACTGGTTTGCCAGGTTCCTTCGCCTCCAGTTTGTCGACGGCTACCAACGCTTTGGTGAACTGCTCACGCACCACAAGCAAATTAATCAGTGCCATGTCTGCGTTGGTTGCACGACTGGATTGCGCGATGTTTTCTAGCTCATCGAGCGCGCTGCCGTCATCACGCCCACTCGACAGATGCGTCATGGCCAACGCTGTGCGGCTGGCCACATCGGTCGGGTCGATGTCCAGCGCTTTGGTGAGATAGCTTTCAGCCGACTTGTAATCTCCGTTTTGGAGATACACCTCGCCGGCCAAGGCAAAGTAGCTGGAGTCAGGGCCTTTCTTGCCGGTGGCATTGTTTAATGCCTCCAAGGCCTTCGCTGCTTGCCCGGACTTCATGTAAACCGTAATCAACAACCGTTGCGACAGTTTATTTTCTGGGTCTCCCTGCACCGCCCGCGCCAAATACGCCTCCGATTTCGGAAAAGATTTCGCTTGCAACTCGACGGCACCCGCGAATTGCAGAAAGCGTGGGCTGTTCGAGGCCAGTCTCAGTAATTCATCCGCCAGTTCTCGTGCCTGTTTGGTGTCATTTTTCTGATATGCCAGTTGAGCTTGTGCATACTTGAATTCGAGGGTGTTTCCGGCGAATTTACTCAGCACTTCGAGCTGAACCGCCGCCTCTTTGATTTTATTTTGTTGCAACAAGACCGCCACGACAGCCAAATGGCCCAGCTCGAATCTGGGATTAGTCTCAATGGACTTTTTATAGGCCACCAACGCGGCATCGATTTTGTTTTTGGCATACAAAAGAATGTCGCCTTTAAGCTTCCACGCATCGGCATTTCCGGGCGCCTTGGCAAGGATGTCGTCCATCGCCAGCAAAGCACCGTCCGCATCACGGGCCGCGACTTTCTGTCGCGCACGGAGCAGCAGCGCCGGCACGTAGTTGGGGTCGGCTGCCAAGGCTGATTTCAACGCGGTTTCGGCGGCCTCTGGATTTCCGAGGTTGGCGTGGGCTGCGGCCAGCGATGTTTGAAGGCTGGCGTCCGCAGCCGCTTGGTTGAGCTGGGTGGACCCAAACTGATCCACCAGCTTTCGCGCTTGGTCCAATTGCAGCATGGTGCGCGCCAGTTCAGGAATTACCACGCTTTCTGGGTGCTTGGCCTTCAATGCCTTGCGGAACTCAATTTCTGCGCCGGTAGGATTACCGTCCTGCAAAAATACACTGCCGAGTAAAAACCTTGCCTCACCCAGATCGGGATTTTTTTGCAGTACATTCTTCAATTGAATTAGCGCCGATTTGCTGTCGCTCTTTTGAAGATACTCTTTTGCCGACTGAATCTGCTGTTCTGGCGACTGATTGCTGCATGCGGTAAGAAAAACAGAAATGACCAGTGCAGTCAGCTTAGTTCTTTGGCGTGTTTTCATTTTCGATCCATTGAAGCCGTGTGGCATCGACAGTTGGCGCAGTTATTCCTGCTGCAACGTTGTTAACCGGCAGATGATCGCTCGGAATTCTCTGGCCGCCGGCATGCAAAACGTTCCGAGCACCAGCGAGCATTAAATTAGTCACGGTGCAGTGCCGCGTCTGTAGGGTCGGATTGGAGCTACCTTGCCGATGGGTGAACCACTTTAGCCGATGCGTCTGCGGACTTCTTCGGGTGTCCTAGGCCGGCTCGGCAACGGCCGATTGGCCCACCACCGCCGAATACTTCAATGGATCCACCACAGGAAGCGCCGCCAGCTCTTGCGTGGCGGCAGCGCGAGCGGCCTGCTGGTCCGCCCCTTCGACGCCACGGCGGGGTACGCGCGTGCCATCTGCGACGAATCGGTCACGCATTCCGGCGTCGACCGGGTGTTCATTGATGTCGACGACATCCAACCCGGGCAGCCTTTCGCACAGGTCATCCAGCCCGAGGTGGGCGTTGTCAAGGTGCTGCTGGTGCTGACCGGCAGGCGCTGGCCCGGGCGCAACGCAATGGCGATCGACAACACCGGCTACGCCGACGACATGCATCGGCTGCTGGCGGCCGTACGCGAGGCGCTTGGCGAAGTGGTCGGGCCTGCTGAATCGCCCACCCAGCCACAATCGAGCTGCAGGGCACGGCCAATTACT
>JANPNF010000349.1:0-4895 GCA_031427315.1 Burkholderiales bacterium
CGAGGCGCTCCACCGGCTGCCAGCCTGCCGTCGTGCGGCGCATCACCGCGGGCAGTAACAGCGCCAAAAGAAACAGCACGTGGTCGTAGCCGCCAAGGATGTGGCGCATGCCTTCTTTGACGAAACCGGCAGATGCGCGCGGCTCCGGCGCAGCTTTGACTGCGTCGGTGACACCGAACGCCGGATCGCTTGCGGCGACGCTCGCCGACGCTGGGCCGACAGCCGCCACATTCGCAGCCGACGCAGCGGCTTTCGCAGGCGGCAGCACCTGGGTCGGGTCGAGCACCTGCACCACCGCGTCGCCGCCCGGCCGCTCGATCTTGGCGATCGCCCGGTGCGTCGGGTCGATCTCACGCAGTGCGCTGTAGCGGATCGTCGGCAACGCGGCATCGGCAGCACAGCTGCCCGACCAGGTCAGCGCCGCATAGACACCATCGGCACGGCGTTCGAGTGCGGTTGCCGATGACTGCCACTGGCAACCGTCGACCAGCACCCGCGCGGCCAGGTAGCGCTCGATGGCCGGATAGGCCGCGCGCACCTCGCCCCAGGTCAGCTGGCCATTGGCATCGGCATCGATGTCGAGCACCGCGTCGAGATCGCGCAGCGCCAGATCGACCCGTAGCGTCGAAGTCGCCCCGTCGAGCTTGAGTTGCAGATAGGCATCGCTGCCCTTGTGGGCCATGGCCGGGCCGGCCAACAGCAGGCAGCTCAGGCACGCCAGCACCCACCACAGATGTCGCCGCAACGGCGTTGCCGACGGATCAGAGCAACGCATCGAGACGCTGGTCATGCAGGCCCATTTCCTGGCGCAGTTGATCGGCCTCGCGAATCGCCTTGGCATCGCCTGCGGCGCGTGCCGCATGCGCCAGCACCAGCAGGTCGAGCGGTTCGCGCTGCTTGCGCACGTTCTCGCGCGCCAACGCCAGCGCAGCGGCGGGCTTGTTATCGACCCACAAAGCAAACATGGCCTGCTCTCGGGCATGGGTGGCACGTGCGCCTGGGCGCAGATTGGCCTGCGCCATCACGTCACGCACGACTCGAGCGTCAACAGCGGCATTGGGTGTTTTCAGCCGCGCGCCGACCATCGCCAGCCGCAACATCACCGCGTCAGTACGCGGCTGCGGCACCAGCAGCGCCAGGGCTTCGTCTTCACGGCCTTGCTCGAACAGAAAATCGACGTAAGTCAGCATGGTGTAGCCACCGGTTTCGGCTTCGATCGCTTTCTTGAAGCCCGCCTCAGCGGCTTCTGGCTTGCCGTCGCGCTGCTCCAACTCGGCCAACGTGGTCAGCAGCCAAGACCTTGTCGATGCGGGCAGCCGTGGCGGCTCCAGCAATTGCTGCAAAGTGCGGCGCGCCGTCTCGTTGTCGCCGCGCAAGCTGGCGTTCTCGGCCAAGCACGCCTGCGACTCAAGCCGCACGCCAGCGGCCTGCAACCCCAGGCACGCTGCGTCGGAGGCGGCGTATCGGCCCTGGACCCGGCGCACCGTGGCGAGTGTCAGCCACGCCTGTGCGTGGTCGGGCCGGCGTGCCACCAACATCTCCAAGTGGCTGGCCGACACATCGAACTCATGCAGGTACTGCTGCACCGTGGCCTGCAACAGCAGCACGTCGTCGGGTGCGATTTTCGGGTCGGGCCAGCCTTGCAGCACGGCCAGCGCCTGGCCGGCATAACGCGGATCGCCCAGCTCACGCGCCCGCGACAGGTAGCGCCGGGTCAGCGACACGGCGGTCGCGACATCGGTCGGGTGATTGACCCACAGCCTCCGCAGTTGCCGGTCTTCAGCGGCCATGCCGCCGGCGGGCAAGACCTCGATCACCTCGGTGTCACGGGTGGGACTCAGCGGTTCGGCGTTCGCCCCCTGGCTCCACCACACCGGCAGCACGCCAGCGCCCAGCACCGCAGCGACGCGCCATGCTGAAATTCGAAACATCGCCCTCACTCCAATGGGATCCACATGAAGAACCGGCGCCCTGCCCTTGTGGGGCAGCGCACCGGAATTCTCTCTTACCCGCCTTGACGCTCTCTTCTACCGTGGGTCAGGGAATGGCGACCGGCTCGTCCGAGTCGCTTGAGGCCAGCGTATCAGGCACGGCCACCGGCTCCAGCGTATCAGTGGTGCTGGCAGGCTCCGCCGCCAATGCGGAGACATACGACGTGGCTGCCACGGAGTCGGTGGACGCCGATGCAGGCACCGCCTCCGTGACCGGGATGGAACGATCACTTCCCCCTCCTCCGCAGGCTGACAACAGTGCCGCCGCGAAGCCCATCGCTAACAAACTTTTCTTGCTCATGGTGGTGGGCTCCTTAGTTCGTGCCAGCGCCGGGGATCGGCTTGGCGAAGTACGGGAAGGTGCTCGTACGTGGGTACCCTGCGGTGTCAACGAACTGATCGATACCGTCATGCAGTTTGGTCGAGGTGAGACCCAATGGCACGGCAGCGGCGTTACAGGTTGACGTGAGCGTCGTGCCACCGTTGGCGCCAGGGATCGTGAAGCTGTTGAAGCCGAGAACGTTCGCGTTGCTTGTCGCCAGGTTCGAGCTGAAGCTGCCCTCGCTGTTGGCCAGACACAGCGTGCCAGTAATCGCGATCAACGAGATGTCGACGACGTCATCGCTTGGACGGCGACCATTCGGGAATCCGGCCAGATCGTCCGTCGCCGGGTCGAGATTGGCTGCACCTTGCTTGGCAATCACGGTTCCAGCGATGCCCAGACGGTTTTGCTGTCCCAGCGGACGCGCGGTGATCGCCGTGTTCAGGCGCAACATTTCAGCAGGCACGACCGTACCGGCAGGGCGGTTGATCGTCGGGATGCCCTGCAGGAAAACGTTCAGCAGGTCAGTACGCGGCAGGTTGGTTGGGGCAATGGCGCCTTCAGCGGTGCCGAACGCGATTTCCAGCAGTCTCGGCAACGTCGGATTCGTCACGTACGTGGCAAATTGCAGGTCGTCCTTCGGCTTGGAACCATTGAAACGGTCCTTGTCCGGCAAACCAATGATGACTTCGTTGATCAGCGGGTGACCCAAGCGGGGAAACCTGGGTCCAGGCGCCGCCATTGACGGCTGCGGTGCCGTGACCGCGACGTGGCGTCGGGTTCAGCAAGCGGCCTTGCCGCTGGCTGGCCGTGGTCCAGCCACCGATGACCGTTTCCGAGCCAGCGGTCAAGCAGGACTTCGGCACTTCGATGGCCAGCGTGGTGACATTTTTGTCTTCAAGGACGTCTTTACCGAATTGATTGCCTGGCCGTGCACCGTCAATATTTGCCGGATCAGTGATTACAGCCAGCGGCACATTCACCAGGTCAAAGATCACACCGACGTTGACGGCAAACGGGTCCTTGCGTTGACCCACGAACAGCTTGCCAGGCGTTGCGCAACCGGGAATGTTGACGTTGTAGATGTGCTGATCCGCATAAGCGGTGTAATTGGGAATGGTCTTGCTGCCGATGTTGTCAACCGGCTTGTCGAAGGTTGCCGAGCCGCCATTGGCGTTGGTGATCGACTCCTTAGTGCCCTTGCGACGATCGCCACGGATGATGTCGACAGTGAACGTTTCGTTCAGGTTGAGGTTGGGCGAATTCGGCACGGTGACGCCACCGGCTTGAATAAGGGGGATGGCCACAGTGGCACCATTTGCGCCAGTTCCAATCGGAATCTGGATGCCAGGAGTTCCAGCGGTCGATTTCAGATTGTTCTTGAACCGAAACTGGAATGTGATGTCTTCCTTGGCATCTCCGTTGTTGTCGATGTGAATCTCATACAACGCGTTTGGATCGAGCGGGAAAAAATTCGGACCGCCGTATGGATCTTGGAAGGGCTGGTAGTTCGCCATGATCGAGACGAAGGCGTCGCGGCCGGTCTCGTAACTGTTGAACATGTAGAAGTCGGTTGCATCGACGCGCGACGAACCGCCGATCGACGGCGCTTCGCGATGGCTGGATGCGTACGCTGGGACGGCAGAGCTGAGGCCGTAAACGGCGGCAAGCGCGCCGATGATCGGCAGCAAGCGGGTGGAGGGCATCGGTTTTGTCTTCATGGGTAAATGACTCATATTTTGGTTACGGGATTAAATCGCCGCACAAAGGTGCCGCGAAATAACGGCGTGCCCACATATGGAAGTTGGGTTGCGCTTGGGACACATTACGAGACAAATCTGAATCTGGATGCAGTCAAAAGCGAGCTGAATCGCATCCAAATGTTCTTTGATGTGGATTACTGGCTCTTCAACCACCGAAACTGCAGGTTTACCCGAAGTCATCAGTGCCGTGTCTGCCATTTGGCGAAAGCCGCCGACATGGCCCCGCCGGCGACAGCGGTAACTGTCGCTCGGGGTTTCGATGGCCGCTCGCCGCGACCCACCGGCTGGAATTGGTTGCCGGCGTCGGCCCCTTCCTTGCCCGCGCGATCAGTCGGCATCGCATCAAGCTTCATCGTCAGCGAGATCCGCTGGCGTGCCAGATCGACTTCGAGCACCTTGACCTTGACCACGTCGCCGGTTTTCACCACCTCACGCGCATCGCTGACAAACTTGTGGGCCAGTTGGCTGACGTGGATCAGCCCATCCTGATGCACGCCCAAGTCGACGAAGGCGCCGAACTGCGCGACGTTGCTCACCGTGCCTTCAAGCGTCATGCCCGGCTGCAGGTGCTTGATGTCCTCGATGCCGTCGGCAAGTTTTGCGACCTTGAAATCGGGGCGCGGGTCGCGGCCCGGCTTTTCAAGCTCGGCCAGGATGTCCTTGACCGTGATCGCGCCGAAGCGTTCGTCGGCGAAGGCCTCGGGCTTCAAAGAACGGATCACATCGCTGCGGCCCATCACCTCGGCCGCCGGTTTCTTCACCGTTGCCAGGATGCGCTCGACCACCGGGTACGTCTCGGGGTGCACACCTGATTGATCC
>JANPNF010000350.1:0-5832 GCA_031427315.1 Burkholderiales bacterium
TTTCACATCGTCTTCGTGACCAGCTGGTTCGCCGGACTGTTTTACCTGCCGCGCATCTTCGTCAACTTAGCGATGGTGCCGGCCGACAGCCACGCCGAACGCGAGCGTCTGTTGTTGATGGCCCGCAAGCTGTACCGCTTCAGCAGCCTGTTGATGGTGCCTGCGATCGGGCTGGGCTTGTGGCTGTGGCTGGGTTACTGGGGCGTGCACTCCGGTGGTTGGCTGCACGCCAAGATGGTGTTGGTGGTGCTGGCTGTTGGCTATCACCACATGTGCCGCTCGCTGCTGCGCCAGTTCGAGCAGTTCAACAACCAACGCAGCCAACGCTGGTTCCGCGTCTTCAACGAGGTGTCGGTGCTGCTGCTGATCGCCATCGTCGTGCTGGTGGTGGTCAAGCCGTTTTGACACCCCGCTGATCGTCATTCAGCGCCATGGTGCGTCACCGAAGTTCCGCGTCGTTGCTGGCTTGGCTGTACGCTGGCTTGATCGTCTACGCCAGCCTGTATCCGCTGGTCGACTGGCGCTGGCCAACAACCTCGCCGCTCGCCTTCTTGCTGCTGCCTTGGCCACGCTACTGGACGGCGTTCGATCTGGTGTCGAACCTGTTGGGCTACATGCCGCTGGGTTTTTTGATCTTCGCGGCCCAGGTGCGCAGCGGTCGGTCGGCGGTGGCCGCTGCGTTCCATGCGCTGTGGCTGGCCTCGGCGCTGTCGCTGGCGATGGAGCTGACGCAAAACGGCCTGCCGTCGCGCATCCCGTCAAATGTCGATTGGGCGCTCAACGCCTTCGGCGCCGCGAGTGGTGCGGCTTTCGGTGGCCTGCTGCAAGCGCTGGGGTGGCTGGACCGCTGGCAGCGCCTGCGTGACCGGTGGTTCGTCGATCGCAGCGCGGGCGGGCTGGCGCTGCTGCTGTTGTGGCCGGTCGGCCTGTTGTTTCCGACCTCGCTGCCGCTGGGTGTCGGCCAGGTGCTGTCTCGGTTGCGTGTCGCGGTGGCATCGATGCTTGCCGACACCCCGCTGGCGGCGTGGGGGCGCACCGTGCTCGATGCGCCGCAGTTCGCACCCGATTTGTCGCCCCTCGGCGAGCAGTGCGCGATCGCGCTCGGCTTGCTGGCGCCGTGTCTGCTGGGCTTCGCTGTCTGCCGCACGGGTTGGCGCCGGTCGGTGCTGGTGATGGGCGTCGCCGTCGCCGGCATCGGCGCGACGACGCTGTCGACCGCGCTCAATTTCGGCCCCGACCACGCGCTGGCCTGGTTGACCGGCAGCGCCACGGCCGGTCTGGGTGCCGGCGCGCTGGCGGCGCTGTTGCTGGCCTGGGCGCCACGGCGTGCGGCGGCCGCGCTGGGCCTGATGGCCTTGACCGCGCTGGTCCTGCTGGTCGCCCAGGCCCCCGAAGACGCCTACTACGCGCAGAGCCTGCACGCCTGGGAGCAGGGGCGGTTCATCCGTTTCCACGGGGCTGCGCAGTGGGTGGGCTGGTTGTGGCCGTACGCAGCGACGGCGTACCTGCTCGGGCGAGTCGCCGCCCGTGAGGGAAGGTGACCGTACAGGGCGTTGCGCTTTCGGTGCCAGTCGGTCGAAGGCGCCTTCGTAGAATCGGCGGATGGGTTACTACAGCCGACACGTTTTCTTCTGCCTGAACCAGCGCGACAAGGGTGAGGACTCTTGTGCCCGGCAGGGCGCGCAGGCTGGTTTTGATCGCTGCAAGTCGCGCGTCAAGGAGGCCGGCCTGTCTGGTCCGGGGCAGGTGCGTGTCAACAAGGCCGGCTGCCTCGACCGCTGCGCCGGCGGACCGGTGGCGGTGGTCTACCCCGAAGCGGTTTGGTACACCTTTGTCGACAACGACGACATCGACGAGATCGTCGATTCGCACTTGAAGCACGGGCGCATCGTCGAGCGCCTGCTGTTGCCGCCGTCGGTGGGCAAATGACCCACCGCCCGCGCTGGGCGCCTGGTCTGGCAATTCCTGTCGCATCATGAATTCACACACCCAAAAGACCTCATGCCCCGGCCCGGCAGGCGCGCTGGAATGCGCGCTCGATGTACCCACCGGTACCGCCGTCGGGTTGGCGGTGGTGTGCCACCCGCATCCGCTGTTCGGCGGCACGATGGACAACAAGGTGGTGCAGACCGTCGCCCGTGCCTTGCTGGCGCTCGGCTGGGCCACGGTGCGCTTCAACTACCGCGGCGTGGGCCAGTCGGCTGGCACGTGGGACGAGGGGCGCGGCGAAGTCGACGATGCACTGGCGGTGGTGACCCACCATCGCGCGCCGTCGCAGCCGCTGTTGCTGGCAGGCTTTTCCTTCGGCGGCTATGTGGCGGCCGAGGCGGCCTCGCGCCTGCCCAACTCGGAGCGTGCCCAACGCCTGCTGCTGGTCGGGCCCTCGACCGAGAAGCAGCAGCTGCCCGTGGTGCCCGAAGACACCGTAATCATCCACGGTGAAAGCGACGAGGTGGTGCCGCTCGCGGCCACGCTGGCCTGGGCGCAGCCGCAGTCGCTGTCGGTCATCGTGCTGCCCGGTGTCGGGCATTTCTTCCACGGCCAGCTCGGCTGGCTCAAGCGCGTCGTGATGCAGCAGTTGCAGCCCTCCGCCGACACGCCCTTCTCTCCATCCTCTCCTTCTTTGTGATTGATCTCTGATGCCTGCCTTACGTTCTGTGTTGTCGCGTTCGTTCTCCATCAGTTTGTTGTGGCTGGCCGGTACCTTGGCAAGCGCCCAGGCTCAGGCCCCGTTGCCGCCGGAGGTCGCCGCGCGCAGCTACCTGCTGCTCGACCTGACCAGCAACCAGACGCTGGCCGAGCGCGATGCCGATGCGCCCGCCGACCCGGCATCGTTGACCAAGCTGATGACCGCCTACATCGTGTTCACCGCGCTGCGCGACAAGAAGCTGGCGCTCGATCAGCCGGTGGCGGTTTCGCGCCGTGCCTGGGACGAGCGCAAAGGTGGCGGCTCGCTGATGTTCATCGACACCACGATGACGCCGACCGTCGATCAGCTGCTGCGCGGCGTGATCATCCAGTCCGGCAACGATGCCTCGGTGGCGCTTGCGGAGGCCGTGGGCGGCACGCTCGACCAGTTCGTCGCGATGATGAACCGGCAGGCCCAGGCTTGGGGCCTGAAGAGCACCAGCTTCAAGAACGTCACCGGCCTGACCGAGCCCGGCCACAAGAGCACCGCACGCGACCTCGCGGTGATCGCCAGCCACATCATTCGCGACTACCCGAAAGAGTACGGGTACTACTCGGTCAAGGACTTCAAATACAACAACATCAGCCAGCCCAACCGCAACCTGCTGCTGCGCCGCGACCCGAGCGTCGACGGCATGAAGACCGGCTTCACTGAAGCGGCCGGCTACTGCCTGATTGCCAGCGCGCAGCGCGAGTTTCCGAACCTGGGTGCGGGTGGAACGGGCGGCGGCCCGCGTCGCCTGCTCAGCGTCGTGCTGAACACCACCTCGATGGAGGCCCGCGCCAATGAAAGCCAGAAGCTGCTGAACTGGGGCTACGCCGCGTTCGACACGGTGCGGCTGTTCGAGTCGGGCAAGCCGGTGACCACAGTGCCGGTGTGGAAAGGCCAGGTGGCGCAGGCGTCACTCGGCGCCCAGGGCGGCGTGTTCGTCACCATGCCGAAGGGCGAAGGCGGCAAGCTGAAAACTCAAGTCGAACGCACCGACCCGCTGATCGCGCCGCTCGCCAAAGGGCAGCGCGTGGGCACCATCAAGGTCAGCACGGCCGCGGGCACGCCGGTGATCGATGTGCCGCTGGTGGTGATGGAGCCGGTCGAGCTTGCCGGTGTGTTCAGCCGTGCCTGGGATGCCCTGCGGCTGTGGATCAAGTAACCTGTTGATGTGTGCTCGTTGAGCCCGCACAACGGTCACGGAGAACCTGCCATGCAACCCATTCCCGACACGCTGTGCTACCTGAACGGTGACTACACCCCGCTGGACACGGCGAAGGTGTCGGTGCTCGACCGCGGATTCTTGTTCGGTGACGGCATCTACGAGGTGGTGCCGGTGTACGCGCGAAGCCTGTTCCGCTTCGACGAACACATGGCGCGCCTCGATCGCAGCCTGGCCAAGGTGCGCATTGCCAACCCGCACACCGCCGCCGAATGGCGGGAGCGCTGTCGCTGGCTGATCGAGGCGCATCCGGCGGCCGACCAGCTGCTGTACCTGCAAGTCACGCGCGGCGTGGCGCCGCGCGACCACGTGATGCCCACCGACATCGAGCCCACGGTGTTCATGATGACCAGCGCCATGAAGCCGCCGAGTGCCGAACAACGCCATCGCGGCGTGGCCTGCACCACGGCGCGCGATTTCCGCTGGGAGCGCGGCGACATCAAGAGCATTTCGCTGCTCGGCAATGTGCTGGCGCGGCAGATGTCGGCCGACCACGGCGCGGTGGAAACCATCCTGTTCCGCGACGGCTTCCTCACCGAGGCCGCCGCCTGCAATGTGTGGGTGGTGCACGAGGGCGCGCTGCTCGGCCCGCCGAAGAGCGAGCACGTGCTCGAAGGCATCCGCTACGAGCTGATCCGCGAGCTGTGCGCCGACGTGGGCATCGCCTTCAACCTGCGGCCGATCTCCGAAGGCGAGGTGATCTCGGCCGACGAGCTGATGCTGAGTTCGGCCACCAAGGAGGTGCTGCCGGTGACCACGCTCGACGGTGAATCGGTCGGCCACGGTGCCTTGCGCGGCAAGCCCGGGCCGGTGTACGGGAAGCTGTATGCCGCCTACCAGCGCGCCAAGGCAGCGCCACGGGAGTGAGCTCCACGCCGATGCAAAGCACGCCCGCAGAAGAATCGCTGATCGAGTACCCGTCGGCGTTCCCGATCAAGGTCATGGGCGCCAACGTCGAGGGCTACACCGACGCCGTGCTGACCATCGCACGGCAGTTTGATCCGTTGCTCGACGAGCGCCTGATCGAAGTTCGCCCGAGCAGCGGCAACAAGTACCTCGGCATCACGGTGACGGTCACCGCGACCAGCCGCGAGCAGCTCGACGATCTGTACCGCGCGCTGAGCTCGCATCCGATGGTCAAGGTGGTGTTGTAGAGCCCATCGACGGTATCGCTACCGCTGCCGCCAGCACATGACGCAACCGAATCTGGTTCACAAAGGGCGGGTCGATGCTGCCGCGATGATCGAAGCGATGCGCGCCCTCACCGAAGCACGCATCACCGCCGTCACACCGACACCCGACGAAATCTGGCTGTGCGAGCACCCGCCGGTCTACACCCAGGGGCTGGCCGGCCGCGCTGAGCACCTGCGCGATGCCGGCGGCATCCCGGTGCTCCAAACCAACCGCGGTGGCCAGATCACTTATCACGGCCCCGGCCAGGTGGTGGCCTATCCGCTGATCGATCTGAAGCGCTTGGGCATCTACGTCAAGGAATACGTCTACCGCCTCGAACACGGCGTGTTGCAAACACTGGCGGGCTTTGGCGTCACCGGCCACCGCGTGCCGGGCGCGCCGGGCATCTATGTGCGGCTGGACGATCCCTTCGGCCATGCGCCGCTGGAGAGGCTGCCGCCCAACGAGCGCCTGGGCGTGGCCGCACCTGATGCGTTCAAAGGGCTGGGCAAGATCGCCGCGCTCGGCATCAAGGTCAGCCGCCATTTCGCCTACCACGGCGTGGCGCTGAATGTGGCGATGGATCTGCGGCCCTTCCAGCGCATCGACCCGTGTGGCTACGCGGGGCTCGCCACAGTCGATCTGGCTACACTGGGTGTCCATGTCGATGTGGCGGATGTGGCACAGCGGCTCGGTGCCCGGCTCGCCGCCCATCTGGCGCCTTGACGGCCTTGCGCGACCAACGCCATCGCCCCTCGAA
>JANPNF010000351.1:0-2252 GCA_031427315.1 Burkholderiales bacterium
GTTGGAAGCCATCCGCTGGTGGGGCTTTCACGGTGCCAATTCAGGTGGCGCAAGCTTCGACAACTTCGTGGTGATGCTCGACGGTGTCGTTCAGGCCGGTGCGTTGTCGGTCACCGGCGCATTTGGCGATGTTGATGAATACACGCTCGACATTGCCGACGTGGTTCTGGCGGCGTCGACGCTCAGCATCAGCAACGACAGCGGCGGCGTCGAATGGTTCTGGCAAAGCGCTACGGCCAGTGGCAACCCCGACGCGCCCGACGCGACCGATGTCGCCTTCAGCCTGATAGGCCGCGACGGATCAGTTTCGGTGAGTGAGCCACGTGGCATGGCGCTGGCGCTGTGCGCGCTGGCCGCTCTGGGACTGGCGCGGCGATACGTCTGAGGCAGGCTACGCTCCGGCCACGCGCCTGATACCCAGCGCCTTGCGTTGCGCCTTCAATCGCGACAGATCAAACGCCGACTGATGCCCCAGCCAGCTTTGCGCGCTCTTGCCGAACGCCAGCTCGAGCCGAAGCGCCATTTCGGGTGACACAGCGGCGCGGCCGTTGACGATCTCGGAAAGTGTTTTGCGTGACACCTTCAGCTTGTCGGCCGCCGCCGTGATGGACAGCGCCAGCGGCGTGAGCCACATCTCGCGCAGCACTTCGCCCGGGTGCGGTGGGTTGAACATGGCCATGGGAAGAATCCTTCAGTGGTAGTCAAGATAGTCGACGATGTGCGCGTCGCCGCCGTCGAATCGAAATGTCACGCGCCAGTTGGCCTGCACGGTCACCGCCCACTGGCCCTTTCGATCACCCTTCAAGGCATGCAGACGCAAGGCTGGGGCATCCATGTCTTGAACGCTGCGTGCCTGCTCCAGCATGGCCAAGACAAGGCGCAGTCGCGCCGCATGATGGGGTTGAACGCCAGCGGCGCCGCCGGTGTTGAAGAGGCGCTCAAGGCCTTTGTGCGCAAACGACTTGATCACGGCGAAGTGTAACCCCAGGCGTGACGATGTGTCACGTGTGGGGTGACGCCGCGACCTGCAGTTAGGGTAACAACAACTGCCGCTCGCCCAGCACCGTGGGCCTGGGGCTGGCGCGGCCTTCGCTGCGGTACACGACCATGATGGCCTGCTCGATCTGCGCCGCACCAAGCGCCACCGGCCCGCGCCACAGCGTGGCCAGGTGGTAGGTGAAGACGCCATGCATGCGCGTGCTCGCCATGGGGGCACCTCGGGGCAGCCACTCTTCACTGGTCAGCTCATGGGTGCGCGCCGCGTGCAGCAGCACCCGGCCGTCGACCCGGCTCGGCGGTGCCGTCGTGCGCGCGCTGCTGGGTGGCACGTTGAGCCCCAACTCGACGGACGACACGGCCCGCCACCGTGCCCGGCTGGGGCCTCGTGCCATGCCCGCAGCGTGGCAGGTGTCGAAGACGGCCCAGACGAGTGCACCGCGGTCAACCAGCGTGTCGATCCATTCGCCGATCTCGTCGTCGAGCAAGGCGTTCGCAATCGTGCCCTGCGTGCCCACGCCGTCCCAGCGCTGCACGTCGGACGGGAGAAAGACTTCGTCCAGCCCGTCAGGTTCGACGGGTCGGCGGCCAGGCTGCTTGGGTTGGGGCTGCTGGCTGCCGTGGCCGGCAAGGTAGAGCACGACGCGGTCGCCACGCTGCGTGTCTTGCACCAGGCGCTGCATGGCTTGCAGGATGTTGGCCCGCGTGGGCTCGCCGCCAGGGCCGCTGCGCGAGACCAGGCTGCGGATGTTGGCGGCGCTGAACCCGCGGCCGAGCAGCAGGTCTCGCATCAAGGCGACATCGTTGGTGGGGCCGCGCAGCCACAGCCTCTTGGGTAGCGATGGGTAGTCGCTAACGCCGATCAAGAGCGCATAGTCGGCAGCGCTGGCTGCCCCTGGCAACGCGGCGGCCAGATGCAGCAGCAGCGTGATGACGCACAGGCGCCAGCCCATCAGTCGCCCGCCAGCCAGGTGAACGCCGCCCAGTAGTGCGGGTGGGCCAGCGGTGTGCCGGCGTGCTGCTGCAGCCACAAGCGCTGCGTTTGCGTGGCGCGTGCGGCGTCGGGTGTCGTTGGCAACGCTGTGCTCTTGCGGGCTGACGACGAGGTGCCAGCCAGGGCAGGGCGGTAGAACATCTCCACCCAGCGTGCGGTGGCGCCGTCGGAGACGCGCCACAGGGTGGCCAGCACATGGCTCACGCCGGCGCGCTGCAAGGTCGAGGCAAAACCGACCAGCGCCTGCCCGGGGCCGGCCTCG
>JANPNF010000352.1:0-3619 GCA_031427315.1 Burkholderiales bacterium
AAAAGAACTGGCCGACGATGATGTAGAACAGGCTCGATATCGACAGCAGCACCACGCACAGCACGACGCCCCAAGCGTCGAAACGCGTGTGCCGAAACATCACCAATAGCAGTGCGAAAGCGATGCTGGCCACCAGCTGCAAGATGAACAGCGGCAGCGCGAGTTGCAGGCTGACCCCCATGCGGCTTGTGACCTGGTGGCCGATGTCGCCCGCACTCTCGGCATCGGCGCGGCCGAACTGGAGTGTGAACAAGGAAACAGACCGCTCCCAGAAGATGGTCTCGGTGTAGCGCTCGCTGCCCTCACGCGCCGGGTTCAGGTACAGCGGCTTGTCGTAGCCGCGCTCGACCTTCCACTTGTCGATCTGCTCGGCCGTGATCCGCTTGCCGCCGATGTTCAGCCGGGCCATGTCGTCCGGCGTGTTGACAGTGAAGAACAGAAAAAAGGTCGCCAGGTTGACGCCGATCAGGATCAGCACGCCATAGCCGATTCGGCGGACGACGGCGCTCAGCATGCGGCGCCTTTTCGGATGCCCGTCACGACAACACCACGCCGCGCGCATCGAGCCGCTCTCGCCGACGAAAGCTACGCAACGCCAGCCACACGATGCCAATCAGCAAGGCGGCGCAGATCACCAGCGGCCACCAGACCGGCCGGTTCCACTCGGCCTGGCGGCGCGCCCGCTCGGCCGCGTCGATGCGCACATAGCGCGCCATGTCGCGCACCAGCACCGCAGGTTTGGCGTTGTGCACCCAGGCCTGGAACGCGCCCGACGAATACGGAAAGTAGCCGAACGACCATGGCGCGTCCTGCTGCACGATCGCCGTCATGCGGTCGATCAGTGCCTGCTTCTCGGGCCCGTCGTCCACGCCTTTCAACTGCGCGAACAGCGCGTCGTACTCGGGGTTGGCGAAGTTCGCGGTGTTCTCGCCGTCGGAGGTCGATTTGGCGTTCGGGCCATAGAGCAAGAACAAAAAGTTCTCCGCATCGGGGTAGTCGGCCAGCCAGCCCGACCAGAAAATCTGGTGCTTGCCCTGGCGCACCTTGTCCTGGAACTGGTTGTTGTCGGTGGCGCGAATTTCGAGCTGCACATCGATCTTCGCAAACTGCTTGACCATCCAGTCGAGTTGCGACTTCACCTCGGGCGTGGGCTGGCTGTAGTAGTCGTAGTTCAGCACCAGCGGCCGGCCGCTGGCGGCGTCGCGGCCATCGGGGTAGCCGGCGTCGGCCAGCAGCTTTTTTGCATCGGCGATGGGGCGGCGCACGGGCTTGCCATCCACGAGGCGGTGCGTCACGGTGTTGATGCCTTGCGGCTGGCCGTGGCGCGAGCCAAAGATGCCGTCGGGCAGCGGGCCCATCGCGGTTTCGCCCGCGCTCTTCGGGAAGATGCGGCTGTACTCCTCCCAATCGATGGCGATCGAGAGTGCTTGGCGCAATTGGCGATTTTTCGCCTGCCGCTCGGAAGTGTCGCCCCGCCCAATCACCGGGTCGAGCATGTTGAAGCCGAGGTACCACGAGGACACATCAGCAAATTTCGGCAACTGGAAACCGCGCGCGGTGTAGTCGCGCCGCACGTCTGGCGAGTCGTCCATCTCGACCAGAAACTCCAACCCGTCGTCGACCCGCTCGATGCGCGGGATGTCGTAGTAGCCCTGGCGGAATTTGGCGCGCAAGGGCACGTTTTCTTTCTCGATCACCGAGACGATGCTGTCGACGAAGGGGGTCGCCTTGCCGCAGTCGGCCAGCAGCCCGTTGGCTTTGTCGGCTTCAAGGCCTTCGCACGGATAGGGCTCGCCGCGATAGTTCGGGTTGCGCTGCATCACATGCCGGGTGTCCTGCACCGACTCGGCCATCATGTACGGCCCGGTGCCCACCGGCCACGCATCGAGCGACAGGCCGTTGGCCGCCATACCGGGCTGCGCATAGAACGCATCGGCCTCCCAAGGCACCGGCGCCATGAAGGTCAGCGACATCCAGTAGTTCCACTGCGGGTACTTGCCCTTGATGCGGATGCGCAGCAGGTGCTTCTCGGGCGCGGTGGCGCCGATCAGCGGCCACTTCCGGAAGTCGAGAAAAGGCTTGTCTCGCGCGGCCGGATCGAGGCCCGCGCGCAGCTTGGCGTCTTCGGCCTTGATCTGCGCGCCGTAGTCCTTGAGGCCCAGCACGTATTCCGAGAAGATGCCGTAGATCGGTGTGGTGATGCGTGTGGTGGCTTGGCGCTTCAGCGCATAGACATAGTCTTCAGCAACCAGCTCGCGCGTGCCCTGGTGCTCGAACTGCCAGGGCGAACGGCGGTCGCCGAGCTCACCCGGCTGCAGCGCGTGATAGCGGTATCGCCCTTGCGCATCGGCCGCAAACGCGGGGTGCGGCTGGTAGCGAATGCCCGGCTTGATGCGCACCTCGTAGACGCTCTCGGCAATCTCGGCGGCCGGGGCATCGGTGGGCAGCGGCTGGCCAGCCTTGTCGAGGTACTTAGGCTGCGCGACCTCGACCGCTGCCTTGCCCACGAGCACAAACGGCCGCTTCAGGTAGTGGTAGCCGTAGGGCGGCTCATAGATCTGGTAGGTGTACGGCGTCTCGTTGCTCCAGTACGAAGCGGTGGGGTCGAGGTGCCGCGGCGAACTGCCGGAGACCGCGGTGTACATCGTGTTCGATGCTGCCGCGCCGTCGGGCCAGGGGTTGTTATCGCAGCCGCTGAACAGGCTCACCAGCGCGATCAGCACGGCGCCGACGAGACCGCGCATCACCAGCCGACCAGCACGTCGCGCCCCTGCACCAGCAGCCGCACCTTCGCACCGACCGGCAGCGTCACCTTGGTCGGCACATGGCCGAACGGCAGGCCGGTCAGGATCGGCGTTTTCGTCAGACTGCGCACGTGCGCGATGGCGGTTTTCAGCGTGTACCCTCGGTCAAGTGGCGACTTGCGCCAGCCGCTGAAGTCGCCCAGCAGCACCGCTTTCTGCGCATCGAACACGCCCGCCTGGTGCAGCTGCAGCAGGCTGCGCTCGACGCGGTACGGGTGCTCGTTGACGTCTTCCAGAAACAGGATGCCGCCGCGCGTGGTGCGCGGCTTCGGCCAGTGCGCGGTGCCGAGCAGCGACGCCACCATGCACAGATTGCCACCCCACAGCGTGCCGCGCACCGCCAAGCCGTCGAAGCCCGCTTCGGTGCGGAAACCCACCGCCTCCAGCGCGCCGCTCATCGCTTCGACGAAGCAGGGTTCGGTGATGTCGCAGACCTCCTCGCCGCCGAAGTCGCCGCAGGCCAGCGGCCCGGCCCAGGTCAGGCCGACCACCGTGGGCGGTGCATGGTGATGGTGGTCGGCGCTGTCATCGTGGTCGTGGTCGTGACCACGCGCAGCACAGCCCGTCGCTGCCTTGCCCGCTCCTTTCGTGTGTGCGAGCAAGCCGAGTTGCAAGGCGGTGAAGTCGCTGTGCCCCACCCAGCGCGTGCCGCGCTCGATGCTGCGGTGGATCAGCGGCCAGTCGATGCGGTCGAGCAGCCGCGTCAGGCCATAGCCGCCGCGCGTGGCCATGGCGATGTCGGGCGTTGAAGTGAGTCCGGCGTCAAAATTGCATTAAAAGCCAAAAAGGCGAAACAGGTAGTTTCTACCAACTTT
>JANPNF010000353.1:0-15994 GCA_031427315.1 Burkholderiales bacterium
GCGACATCGGTGTCGGTCGCATCCAGCAAATCCAGCGTGATCTCCAGCGTCTCGGCCAGGTAGTTTTTGGTGCGCTGCAGGTTTGGCAGATCGAGCGACCAGCGGCTGTCGTGCCGCACGGTCGACGAGTCGTACCACCCATCGGCCTGCGGCTCGATCGACGCCAGACGGATGCCGGTCGGGTTGCAAGCCACACCGCGCAGGCGCTGCACATGGCGGCCGATCCAATGTTCCTGAAACCAGCCGATGTGGCCGGCTTCCCACAGCGGTGGGTTCAACTCGGGCTGCATCGGCACCTGCCAGCCGTTCGACGCCAGCGCGGCCTCGTAGACGGACAACCAGCGCAACGTATGATTTCTGGCGTCCATCAACGCCAGCGACAGCAACGCCTTGCCGGCGCGGCGCAGCAGCGGTGACCGCGCATCCCGCTCGTTGTGGTCCGGCCCTTGTGGCGTGTTCAAGTCACCTCCTCGCACCCTGGCATTCCGCGTGACCCCTTCGACCCACCCACCCGTCGTGCTGATCGCCTCTCCCGCCGGGGCCGCGGCCAACAACGGCAACTGGCAAACGGCATCGCGCTGGTCCAAGCTGTTGCAGCCGGATTTTCACACCCGGCTGATTGCCAGTGGCGACGGCTGGCAAGGCGAGCCGGGCGATGCGTTGATCGCGCTGCACGCCCGGCGCTCGGCCGCTGCCGTGAAGGCCTACACCACGGCGAATCCGACGCGGCCGTGCATCGTCGTGCTGACCGGCACCGACCTGTACCGCGACATCCACGACGATGCCTCGGCGCAGGAATCGCTGCGCCTCGCGACGCACCTGGTGGTGTTGCAAGAACAAGGGCTGGCCGCCTTGCCCGCAGCACTCCACGCAAAGGCCCGCGTGATCTTCCAGTCGGCACCGCCGCGGCAGCCCGCGCCCGCACCGCAACGCGTGCTGCATGTGATTTCGGTCGGCCACCTGCGGCCTGAGAAAGACCCGCTGACCTTGTTGCGCGCCGCCTCCCACCTCGCCGATCGGCGCGACATCCGCATCGACCTGATCGGCGCCGGGCTCGACGCCGCCCTGGCCGATGCCGCACGCCACACGCAACAGCTCTCACCGTCATTCCGATGGCTCGGCGCGCGACCGCACGCCGAAACACGGCAGCGCATCCAGCGCGCGCACCTGCTGGTCAACAGCAGCCGCATGGAAGGCGGCGCGCATGTGATCCTGGAAGCGGTGCAAAGCGGTACTGCGGTGCTGGCCTCGCGCATCGACGGCAACGTCGGCATGCTTGGTGAGGCCTATGAAGGTTATTTCGAGGTCGGCGATGATGCGGCGCTCGCCCGTTTGATCGTGCGGGCCCGCGACAACGCGCCGTTTCTGGCACGCTTGCGGGCTCAGGGCGAACAACGCTCGGCGTTGTTCGCGCTGGCCACCGAACAACGAAGCTTGCTTGAATTGATCAGCAGCGCCCTGCGCGACGCTGCATCACAGAACCACGGATGACAACCACCACCATGACCCCCGACACCACCGCCACCGCAACCACTCCACCGCGCCTAACCTCGCTTGCTCACGGCGGCGGCTGCGGCTGCAAGATCGCACCTGGCGTGCTGTCGCAGATCCTGAAAAGAACCTCGGGCTTCCCGATGCCGAAGGAATTGCTGGTCGGCATTGAGACCGCCGACGATGCGGCGGTCTACCAGCTGAACGACGAACAGGCGCTGATCGCCACCACCGATTTCTTCATGCCCATCGTCGACGACCCGCGCGACTTCGGCCGCATCGCCGCCACCAACGCGATCAGCGATGTCTACGCGATGGGCGGCACGCCGATCTTTGCGCTGGCGCTGGTGGGCATGCCGGTCAACGTGCTGCCGATCGAGACGATCGCGGCGATCCTGCAGGGCGGCGAAAGCGTGTGCGCCGAGGCGGGCATTCCGATCGCAGGCGGCCACACCATCGATTCGGTCGAACCGATCTACGGACTGGTGGTGCTTGGCCTGGTGCACCCGAGCCACGTCAAGCGCAATGCCGACGCGCGCGCTGGCGACAAGCTGGTGCTGGGCAAGCCGATCGGCGTCGGCGTGCTGTCGGCGGCGCTGAAGAAAAACGAACTCAGCACCGAAGGCTATGCGCAGATGATCGTCACCACCACGAAGCTGAACAAGCCCGGCATCGCGCTGGCGAAGCTCGACGGCGTGCACGCGCTGACCGATGTCACCGGCTTCGGCCTTGCCGGCCACACGCTGGAGCTGGCCCGCGGCGCGAAGCTGCGGGCGCACATCGATTGGGCTCAAGTGCCGCTGCTGGCCGGCGTGCGTGAGCTGGCATCACAAGGCTTGGTGACTGGCGCGTCAAGCCGCAACGCCGCGGCCAACGCCGCGCAGATCAGCCTGCCGACGGGCTTTTCCGACATCGACGCGGCCTTGCTCCACGACCCGCAGACCAGCGGCGGCTTGCTGGTGTCGTGCAGCGCTGAGGCGGTGGACGAGGTGCTGTCGATCTTCCGCGAACTGGGCTTTGCCGAGGCTGCAGTGATCGGCGAGGTCAGCGAAGGGCCGGTGGGTTTGACGGTGCGCTGAACGGCGAGGCGGCTGCGGCAGGCCGGTGTCGTTCCTTATCGTCACCGCTGTTTTTTTTAAGTCAGCACAGCGCAGTTGGCGTGACTCAGCACAACGCACCGACACAGAAGGCGGGGGTTGACGCTCAATCAAGCCCACCGACACCATTTGATTCACTGCTTGCTTCTACATCGGTGAACAAATGGTTTCGCGAACTCCAACATCCACCGCGTTTTTCTTGTCATCGTTGGTGTGCTGCGCCCTCGCAGGGACGATCACATCAGCCGACGCCGCCATCACCTACGGTGCATCTGTCGACGTGAGTGCCGGCGCCAGCAATCTCAACGGCCCGCCCAGCTCGAGCATGGCTTTCGATGGCAACTTCGACAGCACGTCGCCGCTGTCATTCAGCGTCGGCACCGCTTCGGTAGTGGGAAACAACTTCGTGACCCAGGGCTTCGACGGTCGCTGTGTCGTCATCCTGACCGGCAACGCGTGCACCGGCATCGAAGCGCCTCTGACCACACAAACCATCCTAGACGGCAACAAGCCGGTCATCGCAATCATTAGCACCACGGCCAATGCGAACGCCTCGGCGCGCGCCCGCGCAGGTGGCGTCGTCGTGAGGGTATCGGCAGCAAACGACGTGGGGCCGGGCAACGCGATGATCGACCCGATAAACCCCGCCCGTACCGTGATCGGCAAGCCACGGGTGCTGTCTTTCAGCCACGCTCAGGCGGCGGCTTCCCAGCAAATCGTCAGCGCGCTGGCAGGGCCCGCAGGCACCAGCACCACCGTCACTTTGCGCGGCAGCCTGACGGCGTCGGTGTTCCTCAATCGCACCTTCGGCAGCGTCGCGTTCGGCCTGTTCGAAGTCACGGGACGCGCCGACTCGCCCGGCGCACGGTGCACCCTGACAGCGGCTGGCTGCTTTGGCGGCTTCTCTCTAACCCGCCTGGCCGACCCGAACAGCTTGACGCCCTTGCAAACAGGCACCGTGTCGCAGAACTTCGAGTTCAGCTTTCAGGGAAAAGTCGGCGACCTGATCACGCTGCGCTCATTCGCCAGCGCGTCCGCAGACGGCTCGGCCGAGGTCGATGCGTTCAATACCCTCACCATCAGAGAAATTGCACTCGGCGACGGCTTCCGCTTTGCCGATGAAGACGGCCTGGTGCGCATCGGCAACCGCTATGGGTTTGCCGCTGCGGTGCCCGAGCCTGCCACCTGGGCGATGCTGGTCTTGGGCTTGGCGGGCCTTGGTGCGGCATCCCGACGCCGGGGCGGAAGCATTCGCAGCTCGGACGCTGCGCCGTGTCTCACACCACCACCGGCTCTGTCTCCAGCCGAATGCCGAAGCGGCCGTAGACGCTTTCCTGAATTGCGCGGGCCAGCGTCATCACCTCGGCGCCGATCGCTTCGCCGCGGTTGACCAGCACCAGCGCCTGTTTATCGTAGACGCCGGCCTGCCCGACCGTCTTGCCCCGCCAGCCGCAGGCGTCGATCATCCAGCCGGCGGCCAGCTTCACGCTGCCGTCGGGCATCGGGTAGTGCACGACTTCCGGGTCGCGGCCGATGATGTCGCGGCACTGCTCCGGCGTGACCACCGGGTTCTTGAAAAAGCTGCCGGCGTTGCCGAGGCGAGCCGGGTCGGGCAGCTTGGCGCGGCGGGCCGCGATCACCCAATCAGCCACCTGCTGCGCACTCGGTTGAACGTGGGGCCGGGTCAATCGCAGCTCGGCCAGCTTGCGCTCCAGTTCCAGGTAGCCCAGCGTCGGCTGCCACGGCCGCGGCAAGCGAAAGCGCACCCGGGTGATGACAATGCGCCCGGCGAGCCCCTGCTTGAACACGCTGTCGCGGTAGCCAAAGGCGCACTGTGGCGCGGTCAAGGTGCGCGTCGCACCGGTTTGCAGATCAACCGCGTCGAGCGAGTCAAACCGGTCCTGCAATTCGACGCCATAGGCACCTATGTTCTGCACCGGCGAGGCGCCCACCGTGCCGGGGATCAGCGCGAGGTTCTCAAGGCCTGGATAGCCCTGCGCCAGCGTCCACAACACGAGGTCGTGCCAGGACTCGCCGGCACCGGCCTCGACGATCCAGGCATCGGCACGTTCCTCTACCCGCCGCCGGCCCATCACCTCGACCTTCAACACCACCTGCGGCATGTCGCGCGTCAGGATGATGTTGCTGCCGCCGCCCAACACAAACTTGGCGGCGGCCCCCAGCGTGGGATGATCGACAACGCTGCGTACATCGGCATCGCTCGCAATCCGCACCAGGGTGTGGGCTACGGCCGGCAGGCCGAAGGTGTTGTAGGTTCGAAGGCCGACGCCCGACTCGATGTGCATGGCAGAATTTTCATCGATCGTTTGTCGCCTTTGACGCGATGTCCCCACGAAAGACCGCCGACCATGCCCACCTTTGACACCGTGCTCGAACCCAACCTCGTCGAGGTGCGCAATGCGGTCGATCAGGCCGCGAAGGAAATCGGTACCCGCTTCGATTTCAAGGGCTCGTCGTCGAAGGTGGAGCTGAAAGAAAAAGAGTTGACGGTTTGGGCCGACAGCGATTTCCAGATCGCCCAAGTAATGGACATCGTGCTGGCCAAGCTGGCCAAGCGCAGTGTCGATGTGCGCTACCTCGACCGCAGCGCGAAGATCGAGAAGATCGGCGGCGACAAGGTCAAGCAGCTGATCGTCATCAAGAACGGCATCGACAGCGAGACCGCCAAGAAGCTGCAGACCGCCGTCAAGCAAAGCAAGCTGAAAGTGCAAGCTGCCATCCAGGGCGACACGGTGCGCGTTACTGGCGCCAAGCGCGATGACCTGCAGGCCGCGATGGCGCTGATCCGCAAGGATCTGCCCGATTCGCCGCTGTCGTTCAACAACTTCCGCGATTGAGCGCCAGGGGAATGGCCACGCGCTCGGCGTTGCTGCCGTGGCTGGCCGCATTGATCGGCGCCGGCAGCGCTGAGTGGGCTTTTGCACAGCGCGTCTCCTACAGCGGCAGCATGGGCGACCGCGCCTTGCTGGTGATCGACGGCACGCCGCGCACGCTGGTCGTGGGCGCCACCCAGGGCGTGGTGCGGCTGGTCAGCGTGAACCCGAATGCGGTGGTGGTCGAGGTCAAGAGCCAGCGCCAGACGCTGCCGCTCGGCGGCTCGCCGGTCAGCCTGGGCACAGCCAACAGCGCCGGCGGCGGCACGCAGATCGTGTTGACGGCGGGCCTTGGAGGGCACTTTATGACCGGCGGCAGCATCAACGGCCGGGCGGTCGAGTTCGTCGTCGACACCGGTGCCACGACGATCTCGATGGGCGAGGCCGACGCCGACCGCATTGGCCTGAAGTACAAGACCAACCCGCGCTACACCGTCGGCACGGCGAACGGCAGCGTGGCGGTCTACAAGGTCTCGCTCGACGTGGTGCGGATCGGCGATGTGCAGGTCTACAACGTCGAGGCCGCAGTGCTACCGCAGCAAATGCCTTTCGTTCTTCTGGGCAACAGCTTCCTGACCCGCTTCCAGATGAAGCGCGAGAACGATCGCATGACACTCGACAAGCGGTGAAGCTCTCGCAGGTGCTGTATTCGCAAGGTTTCGGCGCGCGGCGCGAGTGCGAGGGGTTGATTGCCTCCGGCTTCGTCAGCATCGCGGGCGTGGTGCGCAACGACCCGTTCGAGGAGTTCGATCCGCAGGGGCTGCAGTTCAGCGTGCGCGGCGAGAGCTGGCCGTTTCGCGAGAAGGCGCTGATCGTGCTGAACAAGCCGGCCGGCCATGAGTGCTCGCAAAAACCCAAGCACCACCCGAGCGTCTACAGCCTGCTGCCCGCGCCATTGCGCCGACGCGATGTGCAGGCCGTCGGCCGGCTCGACGAGGACACCACCGGGGTGCTGCTGCTGACCGACGACGGCGGTTTGATCCACCGCTGGACGTCACCGAAGCACCATGTGCCCAAGGTCTACGAGATCGGCTGCAAGCACCCGGTGAGCGCCGAGCAAGTGCAGCAGCTGCTGAGCGGAGTGACGCTGATCGACGACCCGACTCCGGTGCGCGCCGCGGCGGCCGAGGCCACCGGCACCTTCAACGGGCAGCAGCCGAGCGGCGCAGGCAAGCTGCACGGCTTGCGCATGACGCTGACCGAAGGCAAATACCACCAGGTCAAGCGCATGGTCGCAGCAGTGGGCAACCGCGTCGAAGCGCTGCACCGCAGCCGCTACGGCGCGCTGATGTTGCCGGACGATCTGGCACCAGGGCAATGGCGCTGGCTGGACGGTCCGCAGGTGATCGCACCACCCGCGCCGCCGCAATAATCGCTGCATGCTTGTTTTTCGTGGGTTTCACCACCCCGGTGTCGCACCGGCCTGCGCGCTGACGATCGGCAATTTCGACGGCGTGCACCGTGGGCATCAGGCAATGCTGGCACTGTTGCGCAGCGAGGCCCAGCACCGCAGCCTGCCGAGCTGTGTGCTGACCTTCGAGCCGCACCCGCGCGACCACTTCGCCGCACGAATCGGTCAGCCTGAGCGCGCACCGGCGCGCATCTCGACACTGCGCGACAAGCTCAGCGAGTTGGAGCGCTGCGGCATCGAACAGACCGTCGTGGTGCCCTTCAACGACCGCTTTGCCGCGCAGTCGCCCCAGGCCTTCATCGACGAGGTGCTGGTGCACGGCCTGCATGCGCGCTATGTGCTGGTCGGCGACGATTTCTGCTTCGGCGCCAAGCGTGCGGGCGATTACGCGATGCTCGATGCGGCCGGGCAGGCCCTGGGCTTCGACGTGGCCCGCATGCTCAGCTACGAGGTGCGCGGCCACAGGGTGTCGAGCTCGGCCGTGCGTGAGGCGCTGGCCGCTGGCGACATGGCGCGTGCGCGTGCACTGCTCGGGCGGCCTTACAGCATCAGCGGCCATGTGGTGCACGGCCGCAAGCTCGGCCGCGAGCTCGGCTTTCGCACGCTGAACCTGCGCTTTGCCCATGTGCGGCCCGCCGCGATGGGCATCTTCGTGGTGCAGGTGCACGGCCTCACCGCCGATGCGAAACCGGTGCCGGGCGTGGCGAGCCTAGGCGTGCGCCCAACGGTCGATGACACCGGCCGCGTGCTGCTCGAAACCCACTGCTTCGATTGGCCGAACTCCCTGGGCCCCGAGGGCGGCTACGGCCGCTGCATCCGCGTCGAGCTGCTGCACAAGCTGCACGACGAGCGGCATTACGACTCGCTGGCAGATCTGTGCGCAGGCATCGCGCAAGACGAGGTCGATGCGCGGGCCTGGCTGGCTCAGCCCAGCGCGATGATCTGATTCAGCACCCCGCACGCCGCTTCGAACAGCGGATCGGGCAAGGACTTGAGCGGATGCGGCACGGCGGCGCGGGCGCGCCAATCGAATGATTTGGGTTGATGGCACAGCACGTAGCTGGTTTTGCGTCTGGACGAAACCCCGGTCGCACCACCGGCCGAACCCAGCGCCGCCGCAAACAGGTTGCTGGCGTTGTAGGCCGCTGTTGTCATCGGCAGGCCGATCACCAGGCCGGTTCGGGCGTTGAAAGCCTGCGGCGACAGCACCAGCAGCGTGTGCAGGTCGCGCATCTCGGTGCCAGCCTGCGGGTTGCAGTCGATCCAGATGATGTCCTGCCGCGCACGCACCCAGGACTTTACCGCGCGGCGACGGCGTGGAGCGGCCAGCGCCTTGTCAGCGACGGCCATCACCAGACTTCAGCGCTGACCAGCGTCACCGACATCGCCTCGCCGCCGTGCAACGCCGGGTCGAACAAGGCCAGGCGCGCTTGCAGCGTCAATGGCTTGTCGTCTTGCGGCGTGATGACGACCTGCCCGCCTTCCACCGTCAGCTTGATCGACTGATGCGCCCGCAGCTTGGCCGCCCGCGCCACCGCCGCCGGAATGCGCACCCCGAGGTTGTTGCCCCAGGGCTTGATGTCAAGCACCGCTTCAGACATGCGTCACTCTGCTTGTTTATACATGTCTAAACCTTAATGAAAACGTCGAGCTGAAACAAGCGGCGCGAGTCGAGCACACATCAGGCATCGCGTGGGCGCAGCCGACTCGCCGTCACCACCACTGTCGCTGCCGATCGAGCGCTTGCCTTACGCCGCCGCATCAGCAGGTACACCGCCGGCACGACGAACATCGAGAGCAGCGGCGCGGTGATCATGCCGCCGACCATCGGGGCGGCGATGCGTTGCATCACCTCGCTGCCGGTGCCGCCGCCAAACATGATGGGCACCAGGCCCGCGAGGATGACGGCGACCGTCATCGCTTTCGGTCGCACGCGCAGCACGGCGCCATCGCGAATGGCGTCGAGCAGGTCTTTCTCGTCGCCCTGCCCTCGCGCACGCCGCGCCTCCCACGCCTGCTTCAGGTACAGCAGCATGATCACGCCGAACTCGGCGGCCACGCCGGCCAGCGCGATGAAACCGATCGCACCGGCCACGCTCAGGTTGTAGCCCAGCGCATACAGCAGCCAGAAGCCACCGACCAACGCGAACGGCAGCGTTGCGAGGATCAACAGCGCTTCGTCAAAGCGCTTGAAAAGCAGGTAGAGCAACACGAAGATGATGCCCAGCGTGAAGGGCACCACTACCTTCAGCTTCGCCGTTGCGCGCTCCAGGAATTCGAACTGGCCCGACCACGAGACCGAGTAGCCGGGCGCCAGCTTCACGTTCTGCGCCACCGCGCGCTGCATGTCCTGCACCGCTGATTTCAGATCGCGGCCGCGGATGTCAACGTAGACGAAGCCAGCCAGCCGCGCATTCTCGCTGCGCAGCATCGGCGGGCCGTCGCTGATGCGCAGCTCGGCCACATCGCCGAGTGTGATGCGCGCGCCGCGCTCGGTGACGATGGGCAGCGTGCGCAGCTTGTCGACCGAGTCGCGCAACTCCCGCGGGTAGCGCACATTGATGGGAAAGCGCTGCAGGCCTTCAACCGTCTCGCCGACGTTGTCGCCGCCGACCGCGGTGCTGATCACCGACTGCACATCGCTGATGTTCATGCCGAAGCGCGCCGCCGCGTCGCGGTTGATCGTCACATCGACATAGCGCCCGCCGGTCAGCCGCTCGGCGAGCGCGCTGCTGACGCCAGGCACGCCCTTCACTGCGCGCTCGATCTCACCCGCGATGCGGTCGATTTCGGCCAGGTCGGTACCCGCGACCTTGATGCCCACCGGGCTCTTGATGCCTGTGGCCAGCATGTCGATGCGGTTGCGGATCGGCGGCACCCAGATGTTCGACAAGCCCGGCACCTGCACCAGGCGGTCGAGCTCTTCGACCAGCTTGTCGGCAGTCATGCCGGCGCGCCATTCGCTTTTCGGTTTGAACTGAATGGTGGTCTCGAACATTTCCATCGGCGCCGGATCGGTCGCGGTTTCAGCGCGCCCGGCCTTGCCGTAGACCGATTCGACTTCGGGCAGCGTCTTGATGAGTCGGTCGGTCTGTTGAAGCAGTTGTGCGGCCTTGCCCGCCGATAAGCCGGGCAGCGCGGTCGGCATGTAGAGCAGGTCGCCCTCGTCGAGCGGCGGCATGAATTCGCCACCGATCTTCGCGATCGGCCAGGCGGTGCTGGCGAGCACCAGCAGTGCCACCAAGAGTGTGACCTTGGGCCACGCCAGCACCGCGTCGAGACAGGGCCGGTAGATGGCGATCAGCGCGCGGTTCAGCGGGTTGCGGCGCTCGTCGGGGATGCGGCCGCGAATCAGATAGCCCATCAGCACCGGCACCAACGTGACAGACAGGCCCGCTGCCGCTGCCATTGCGTAGCTCTTGGTGAAGGCCATCGGCGCGAAGAGGCGCCCTTCCTGCGCTTCGAGCGTGAACACCGGAATGAAGCTGAGTGTGATGATCAGCAGCGAGAAAAACAAGGCCGGGCCGACCTCGACCGCCGCATCACCGATCACGCGCCATTGCGGCTCGCCTTGCAACTTCTGATCGGGATGCTTGTGGTGCCACGCCTCGATGTGTTTGTGCGCGTTTTCGATCATCACCACCGCCGCATCGACCATCGCGCCGATGGCAATCGCAATGCCGCCGAGCGACATCACGTTGGCATTCACGCCCTGGTAGTGCATCACGATGAAGCTCGCCAGAATGCCCAGCGGCAAGGTGACGATGGCCACAAAAGCAGAGCGCAGGTGGAAGAGGAACAGCACGCACACCAGCGCCACGACGATGAACTCTTCGATCAATTTGTGGCTGAGGTTTTCGACCGCGCGCTCGATCAGGCTGGAGCGGTCATAGGTCGGCACGATTTCGACGCCCGCGGGCAGGCTGGATTGCAGCGACGCGATCTTGGCTTTCACCTGGCGAATAGTCTCCAACGCGTTCTTGCCGGAGCGCATCACGATCACGCCGCCGGTGGCCTCGCCCTCGCCGTCGAGCTCGCCGATGCCGCGCCGCATCTCGGGGCCGATCTGAATGCGCGCCACATCGCCCAGGCGCACGCTGGTGCCCGCGTCGGTGCTGTTCAGCGGAATCTTGCGGAAGTCGTCCAGCGAGGCCAGCAGCCCCGAGGCGCGCACCACGTACTCGGCTTCGCCGAGTTCGAGCACCGAGCCACCGGCCTCTTGATTGGCATTGCGGATTGCCTCGATCACCTTGGTGTGAGGGATGTTGTAGGCCGCCAACTTGTCGGGGTCGAGCAGCACCTGGTACTGCCGCACCATGCCGCCGACCGACGCGACCTCGGCCACGTTCGGCACCGTCTTCAGCTCGTACTTCAGGAACCAGTCTTGCAACGCACGCAATTGGCCTGCGTCCATCTTGCCGCTGCGATCGACCAGCGCGTACTGATAGATCCAGCCAACGCCGGTCGCATCGGGCCCGAGTGCGGGCTTGGCCGCAGGGGGCAGTCGCGACTGCACCTGGTTCAGGTATTCGAGCACCCGCGAGCGCGCCCAGTACGGGTCGACTCCATCGTCGAACAGCACATAAACGAAGCTGTCGCCGAAGAAGGAATAGCCGCGCACGACCTTGGCGCCGGGCACCGACAGCATCGTCGTCGTCAGCGGATAGGTCACCTGGTTTTCGACGATGCGCGGCGCCTGGCCGGGGAACGGCGTGCGGATGATCACCTGCACGTCGGACAGGTCGGGCAGCGCGTCGAGCGGCGTGCGCTGCACCGACCAGACACCCCAAGCCGCAACGACGGCCGTGGCCAGCAGCACCAGGAAGCGGTTGGCAATCGACCAGCGGATCAGCGCGGCGATCATCGCGGCGCTCCCGATGCGGGAAGTTCGGTGGTCGGCACCGGCTCGCTGTTGAGCCGCGCTTCGACGCCTTTCAAACTGGCCTCGGAATCGATCAGGAACTGCGACGAGACCACGACCCGCTGGCCCACCGTCAAGCCGCGCTTGACCTCGGTCTGCCCACCGCTCTCCCTCCCGGTCTCGACATCGACGGGCTTGAAGCGGCCGTCGGCCTCAGCCAGCATCACGACGGCTCGGCGGCCGGTTTGGATGACCGCTTCGGTCGGGATCAGCACGGCCGTCTCGGCGCGCTCGTCCATGAACTGCATCGTGACGAACAAGCCCGGCACGAGTAGCCCGCCAGGATTTGCCAACTGCACGCGCGCCTTCAGCGTGCGTGTCGCGGCATTCACCTCCGGCAGCATCGCCTGCACCGTGCCGCGGAACACCGCGCCCGGCACGCCGGGGCTGCGCGCTTCGACTGCACTGCCTGCGCGCACCAGCGCGGCCTGGCTCTCGGGCAGCTCGGCCAGCGCCCACACGGTGGCCAGTCCGTTGATGCGCGCGAGCGTCATGCCGGGTGTCACCGACATGCCTTCGCGTGCGATCAACTCGTCCACCACACCGCTGCTCGGCGCCGTCAGCGTGATGCGCGGCTGCACCGCGTTGCCACTGTCCACGCGTGCGATCTGCGGCTCGCTCATGCCGAGCAGACGCATGCGTTGGCGCGCGGCATCGATCAGCGCAGTGTCGCCAGCGGCGATGCGCTTGACCGACAGGTATTCCTCCTGCGCCGCCACCCAATCCGGTACATACAGCTCGGCAAACGGCTGGCCTTGCTTGATCGCATCCAGCGTGGCGCGCACGTAAAGCCGTTCGATGTAGCCGGCCGCCCGCGCCTGCACCACCGACTGGTCACGTTCGTTCCACGCGATGCTGCCGACCGCTGAGGTGCGCGGCTGCAAACGGCCTTCAACAACCTCGGCCGTGCGCACGCCCAGGTTCTGCTGGATGCGCGAGCTGACGCTGACCGTGCCTTGGTCATCGGCGGGAGCACCATCGCTTTTCTGGCCATAGACAGGCACCAGCATCATGTCCATGAACGGCGATTTGGCCGGCGCATCGAAGCGTTTGCCCGGCACCATCGGGTCGTGGTAATAAAGGATGGGCTTGCTGTTAGCGGGGTCGATTTGCCCAGCCTTCAGGCCTTGTTCGATGTGCCGTCGCGTTGCCGCTTCGCCAACAGCGATGCTGATGCCTGCGCCGTCATCAGTTGTTGCAGGCAAGGCGCGGAGCGCTGACGGTGCCGCGGCGGCGCCCTCACGCATCCCCAGTTGATAGCCGGCATAGCCGATGACGGCCAGTGCGGTTGTCACCGAGAAGGCGATGAGCGATTTGAATGCAGTCTTCATGGTGTGGGCCTCACAGCGTTGGCAGCTTTCAAATGCGGCGTCGCCTCGGGCGGCTCATCGTTCGGCAGCAGGAAATTCAGCTGCGCCCACCGCTGCGCGCGGTCCATCTCGATGCGCAGCCGCTCGATGCGCACATCGAGCTCACTGCGGCGGGCATCGAACAGCATTGGCAACGAGGCAGTGCCAGCGCGGTAAGCGCTCAGTGTCGCGGCGCTGCGCTGCTCGGCCAGTGGCAGCAGCGCAGCGTCGTAGCGGTGTGCGCGCTCGTCGGCGCTGCGCCACTGCTGCAGCATCGTGCGCACCTCGGCTTCGTGCTCACGCTGCAGGTCAGCGCGTTCGGCGCGGGCGCGCTCGGCTTCGGCCAGGCGAGCGGCGAGCTCACGGTCCTGGCGGTTGGCCGGGTCCCACTGCAAGGGCACGGAGAGATTCACCGACACCTGGTTCGAATACGCCGCGCCGCGCTGGCTGTAGCTCAGCGCCACGGTCCAGTCGGCCTGCTTGTCCGCTCGGGCCAGCGCCACCTCGCTCTCGGCGATCGCCTGCTGTTGCGCCGACGCGGCGATGTTCGGGTGACGCGTCAGGTGCTCAGTCAGATCACCCTGCAGCCAGGCGGGCAGCATGAATTCGGGGCGCGGGCCAAGCGGCTGCGCCGCACCGTCACCGACCCAGCGGGCGAGCCGCGTGGTGGCCACGGCCATCTGCCGATCGGCCTGCGCAACGCGGTCACGCTGCTGCTCGACCTCGCTGCGCGCGGCGTACACATCGGCCTGCGCGCCCCGGCCGTTGCGGTACTGCGCCTGCACGGCTTCGGCCTGCTGCAGGGCTTGGGCGAGCTGCGTTTGCAGCAGCGCTCGCAATTCATCTTGCAGTGATCGATCGAGCCAGGCGAGCGCGGTTTCGCGTTGCAGGTCGATCAGCGTGCTGCGCTGCGCAATCACGGCGGCCTCGACCTCGTGCTGCGCGCGCTCGGTGCGCGCCTGGCGCTTATCGGCGCGCGTCCATTGCTGCGACACGCCGACCGAGCGCTGGGTGTTCGAGTCACGCGTCAGGCTGAAGCGATCGGGCCGGGTGACCGGCAGGTCGTTGATGCCGATGGTCAACACCGGGTCAGCAAACTGTGCGGCCGCCGGCAGCCGCTCGCGCGCCGCGCGGGCCTGCGCCTGCGCGGCGACGATACGTTGCGATTGCGTGGTGGCCGTCTGCAGCGCTTGTTCAAACGACAGGGGCGGTGCCAAGCCTTGCGCACTGAGCGGAAGGCAGACCCACGCCGCAGCCGACCACAGGCACATCGGCAACAGGCAGCGGGGCCTGCGAAGAATGAAAAACTGCATGACAACTCCTGAAGACACACACCGTGCTCACGGGCATCACGCCCATGAGCCCGAACGGGCGCTTCAGCAAGTCAAATGCGGTGGCAGCAGTGGAGGATGCAGTGCGGCGGGGGCGGCGCGCGATCGCGGCGGCGCAGCCGCGTCAGCCAGGTGAATCCGCCGACCTGAATGACCGCGGTCGGGCTGAGCACGAACAACAGCAAGACCACCATCGCGGTGGCTGCCGTCACACCCGGATCTGTGGCTTGTTGCGACGGATCGGGCTGGCAGTGTTGATGGCACAGCAGCGGCTGATCGACATCTGGGGTGGCGGCCATTGCCGCCATGTCGGCGCACGGCATCGCGGCATGTGCGCTGGTGTTGAGCTGCGCTTGCGGACAAACATAAGCCGCGACCGCGACCTGTGCAAACAGGATCATGGTGACTAGCCAGCCCGACAGGCAGCGCAGCAGAGTTCGACGCTTCGACACGGCACCGAGGATAGCTCAGCGACGCAAGGCGAGCGTTTCCTGACGCCCGCTTTTCCGTGCCTCAGGCCTTCGCGCTCGGGCGCTCGCTGACTTCGTTCCACCAGCGCTGCAGGTTCTTGCAGTCGTCGGGCATGAAGACCGACACCCAGCCGGCGAACTCGATGCTGCAGTAGAGCGTGCAGTCGGCCTGCGTGAACACATCGCCAGCGATGAAGCGGCTGGTGCCCAGCTGCGCATCGAACTTCTGGAAAAATTTCGCCAGACTTGCGCGACCGCGATCAATCAGTTGGGGCAGTTGCGGCACCGGGCCAGAGAAGCCAGCCAGACCCCGATCCTTGAAGTGCGGGTTGCTGTTGCGGAACATTTCGGCCACGGCCGTCATGCCTTGATCGAACGCGCGGCGATCCCACATGTCGACGATGGCGCGCTCGTACGCATCGCGGCCCAGCATCGGCGGGTTCGGATGCAGCTCTTCGAGGTAACGACAAATCGAGAACGACTCGCCGATTTGTCGACCATCGTCGAGCTCGAGCATCGGCACCATCGCCTGTGGGTAGGCGGCCCGGTATTCCGGCGTGAGTGCGAGTCCGTCACCTGCGACCTGGATGGTTTCGATCTGCAGTCCCTTTTCAACGAGAAACATCCGCAGACGCTTGGGGTTCGGGGCTGCGGCCCAGTCATAGAGTTTCATTTGGGGTGTCTTCTGTGGTTGTACATAACAACGGATGCGGCGGCTCTGCATCCAGAATTCGGGCCTGCGCGTAATTCCGGGGGCGCAGATTCAAGTCCGCTGCGCGTAGGTGAAATCACTAGGTTCGGGAACTGATTCAACAACCAACGACCCTAGTCCATCGGGAGCGAGCCGAATTTCACGGGTTTTCATTCAACCCCGAGCGATTGATGTTTCGTCACCCGGCAATTTTGATCAAAGGAGCAACCAAGATGGAAATCGAAACGAGTGGAGTTGACCGTCGCAGCGTATTGCAAGGCGGTCTGGGTGGCGCGGTGGCACTGGCAACTGGGTTGGGCGCGACAGCTGCGCACGCCA
>JANPNF010000354.1:0-23536 GCA_031427315.1 Burkholderiales bacterium
GGTCAGGGCAATGCGTTTGCGGGCCACGTCCACCTCCACCACCTGCACCTTGACGATGTCGCCGGTTTTGACGATCTCGCGGGCGTCAGTCACAAACTTGTGGCTCAACTGACTGACGTGGACCAGACCGTCCTGGTGCACGCCCAGATCAACAAACGCACCAAAGGCCGCCACGTTGCTAACCGTACCTTCCAGCACCATGCCCTGCTTCAAGTCCCTGATGTCCTCCACACCTTGATTGAAACGCGCCACCTTGAAGTCCGGGCGCGGGTCGCGGCCGGGTTTTTCAAGTTCGGCCAGGATGTCCTTGACCGTGATGGCGCCGAAGTTTTCATCGGCAAAGGCTTCGGGCCGCTGTTGAGCCATCAGCGCGCGGATCACGTCGCTGCGGCCCATCACCTCGGCCGCCGGTTTCTTCACCGTTGCCAGGATGCGCTCGACCACCGGGTACGTCTCGGGGTGCACACCTGATTGATCCAGCGGGTTGTCGCCGTTACGCACACGCAGGAAGCCGGCGCTCTGCTCGAAGGTCTTCGCGCCCAGCCCGGCCACCTCCAGCAGTTGCTGCCGGTTGCGAAACGCCCCGTGCGCGTCGCGCCAGCGCACCACGCTGGCGGCCACCGCCGCGCTCAGGCCCGACACCCGCGACAGCAGCGGCACCGACGCGGTGTTCACATCGACACCGACCGCGTTGACGCAGTCCTCGATCACCGCATTCAGGCTCTTGGCCAAATCGCTCTGGTTGACGTCGTGCTGGTACTGCCCGACGCCGATGCTTTTCGGCTCGATCTTCACCAGCTCGGCCAGCGGGTCCTGCAGGCGCCGCGCAATGCTGACGGCGCCGCGCAGGCTCACATCCAGATCGGGCAGCTCCTTGCTGGCGAGTTCGCTGGCGCTGTAGACCGAGGCGCCGGCTTCGCTGACGACGAGCTTGGTGATCGGGCGATCCGCTGACGTTTTCTGCAGGCGTTGGATCAATTCCGCCGCCAGCTTGTCGGTCTCGCGGCTGCCGGTGCCATTGCCGATCGCGATCAGGTCGACACCATGCGTTGCACACAAGCGGGCCAGCGTGTGCAGCGAGCCCTCCCAGTCGCGGCGCGGCTCCAGCGGGTAGATGGTCTCGGTGGCCAGCACCTTGGCGGTCGCATCGACCACCGCCACCTTGCAGCCGGTGCGGATGCCCGGGTCCAGCCCCATCACCACGCGCGGCCCGGCGGGTGCGGCCAGCAGCAGATCGCGCAGGTTTTCGGCGAACACCTTGATCGCCACCTGCTCGGCGCCTTCGCGCAAACGGGCGAACAAATCGCGCTCCAGGCTCAGGCTGAGCTTGACCTTCCAGCACCAGGCGATGCACTTGCGGATCAGGTCATCGGATGGCCGTTGGGCATGGCGCCAGCGCAGGTGCACCGCGATGCGGCCTTCGGCGAGTGACACCGCAGGCGTGGGTCGGCCGCTCGGGGTCGGTACCGCAGCGGTGGGCGCGGCCTCGAGCATCAGCTTCGCGTCCAGCAGTTCCAGCGTGCGACCGCGGAACACCGCCAGCGCGCGATGCGATGGCACGGTGCGGATCGGTTCGGCGTAATCGAAGTAGTCGCGGAACTTGGCGGTGTCGGGGTGATTGGCGTCCTTCCCTTCCAGTAACTTGCTCTGGAAGCGGCCTTCGGCCCACAGCCACTCGCGCAGCTTGCCAACCAGCTCCGCGTCTTCGGCCCAGCGCTCGGCCAGGATGTCGCGCACACCGTCGAGCACGGCCAGCGCATCGGCAAACCCGCCCTCGGCGTTAAGGAATGCGGCGGCCTCGGCCAGCGGGTCGAGCGTCGGGTCGGAGAACAAGGTGTCGGCCAGTGGTTCCAGGCCGGCCTCGCGGGCGATCATGGCCTTGGTGCGACGCTTTTGCTTGAAGGGCAGATAGAGGTCTTCGAGCTCCTGCTTGGTCGGCGCCGCCTCGATGGCACCTAGCAACGCGGGCGTTAACTTCCCCTGGTCTGCAATGCTTTTGAGAACCGCTTCGCGGCGATCTTGCAGCTCGCGCAGGTACGACAGCCGGACTTCGAGTTCACGCAGCTGGATGTCGTCGAGGTTGTCGGTTGCTTCTTTGCGGTACCGCGCGATGAAGGGCACGGTGGCGCCACCGTCGAGCAGGGCAACAGCGGCGTTGATCTGGGCCGGCCGAACCTTCAGTTCGGCGGCGATTTGCAGCAGGATCTTGTTCAAGGAATGAGGCCCGGACGGGCAAGAGACATCAAGAAAGAATTGCCGCGCAGAAGGACTCAGCGCGGATGGGCGGCGGAGTGTGCCACGCGGGTTTGGCGAAGATGTTGCAACACACCCTCCGCCGCCCAGACGCCGCTGGCGCCGCAAGCCGTCAGCAAGTAGCCGCCCGTCGGCGCTTCCCAATCAAGCATTTCGCCCGCGCAGAACACGCCGGGCAAGGCGTGCAGCATGCCGCGCGCATCCATCGCCTCAAAACGCACGCCGCCCGCGGTGCTGATGGCCTCGTCGATCGGACGTGGCGCGGTCAACGTCAGCGGCAAGGCCTTGATCGCTGCGGCGAGCCGCTGCGGATCGGCCATCACCTCGCGCGGCAGTAACTCGTACAAGAGTGCCGCCTTGACACCGTCCAGGCCCAGCCGGCTTTTCAGATGCGTGGACAGCGACCGCGAGCCGCGCGGGTGCGCCACGTCGCGAGCGACTGCATCGGCATTGCGGCCGGGCAGCAGATCGATGTGGGCAACCGCGTGGCCGTCAATCTCGATCGCATCGCGCAGCACGGCCGACGCCGCATAAACGAGGCTGCCCTCCACGCCGCCGTCGGTAATGACAAATTCACCCGCCTGCGCAAACGTGCGGCCGCCGGGTGCGACGCAGGCAAGGGCCACGTTCTTCAGCGGCGCGCCCGCATGGCGACTGCGAAAGTGCGCGCTCCAGCCGGGCTGAGCCTGGCCCGTTGAATCAAGATGTGCGGCGTCGAAACCGCAATTTGAAGCTTTCAGTGGTGCCACCTCAACGCCACGCGCCTGCAGCCACGGCACCCAGGCGCCGTCGGAGCCCAGGCGCGACCAACTCGCACCACCGAGCGCGAGCACGACCGCGTCAGCGCGCACGGTCAAAGCACCGTTCGGTGTTTCGAAAGCCAACGCAGGTCCAGGGTTGGTCCCCAATGCGGACGCCGTTGCGACCGCATCGGTATCGGCCTTGGCCTTGGCCTCGGCCCAGCCCACCCAGCGGTGTCGCATGTGGAAGCGCACCCCTTGATCGCGCAATCGGTGCAGCCAGGCGCGCAAGAGCGGCGCGGCTTTCAGGTCGAGCGGAAACACTCGGCCCGAGCTGCCGATGAAGGTGCCGATGCCCAGGCCCTGCGCCCAGGCGCGCAACTCAACAGCGCCGAAGCGTTCGAGCATGGGCGTGAGCAGCACGCGGCGCTCACCATAACGTCGGGCGAAGGCGTCGAACGGTTCCGAATGCGTCAGGTTCAGCCCGCCTTTGCCGGCCAGCAGGAACTTGCGGCCCACCGAGGGCATCGCGTCATACAGGTCGACCTGCACCCCAGCATCGGCCAGCACCTGCGCGGCCATCAGCCCGGCCGGGCCGCCGCCGACAATGGCGATGACTGTCTCGTTCTCAGCAGTGGAAACCGTATCGAGCAAGTGCGCAGGGGGTGCAGTGACGTTGGCCCGAGCAGCATACGGTGCGTTGCGACGACCAGCGGCTCTCACGAACGGATTCAAACCCAACATGGGCGTCGCTGCACGACCGCAACCGCGCCTGCGCCTCTCGATCGTCGATTTATCGACCGACCATTAGCTTCAAGCGTGCTGGCACAAGTTGATGCTGATACGTTCAAAAAACTTTCCCCCTAGATCCAATGATTGTGGCGATGCAGTACCGAAGCTACGCTCGAAATTGCGATCTGCCCGCGTGCATCAATAACCATCGCCGCAATCAACAGACGCAGCCTATGTCTGTTGCCCACTGGCTCCGGTACGCGGTAGACAGCACCTCATCGTCATCAACACAGGAGATATTCATGCGAGCTGTATCCATAGCATCATTTGTGGCTTTGGGAATGTCGTTGGCGGCCTCGGCGCAGGCCGATGTGTTCGTAGATTTCGATGGCTCGGTCAGCACCGACATCACCCACCAATATCCAGGAGCAACTTTTACAGCTCCATTCGGCGGAACCGGCCCGGTACGAACGTACGCCGTTTCGTTTGCTGACAGCGGCGGTAACGTCGTCGGCTTGTCGGGCAGCCCTAACTTCTATGCATTTAATCAGTCCGACGGCGCAGTGGATATCGTGCTCGATGTCCCGGTGGCGTTTGTCAGTGTCAAGGCCAAGTTCGTCGTGGCGACCGATGCTTTTTTGGGAATCGGCGGAAAGCCCTTTATGGCAGCCTACAACAGCACCACCCTCAACGCTTCGACCCGACTCGGTATCGTCGAATGGAACCTTCCCGGTGACCCTTGCTTAAGCGGTAACTTCTGCTTCAGCAATTGGGACACCTTGGCGTTTTCAAGCACTGCGGCCGACATCAAAACCATACGCCTGACGGGATCGTTGGCCCCATCGGGAGGCGTGTCCCGAAGGGCGATTTTCGACTCGTTCGTTGCTACTTCTGTGCCTGAACCTGCGAGCTACGGCTTGATGCTGGCCGGGCTCGGGGTGTTGGGCGCTGCCGCAAGGCGACGCCGTTGAAACGATATTGATTTCGAGTGACTGCCGGTTCTGGCGATGGTGGCAGAACGTGGCGGTGATTTAGGCAAGGCGGGTGGCGGGCGCTGCACTGAGCAAGCGGATCGGTGAGCGGCCGGTCTGTAAGGATCGGCCCGATGCGTACGACTCAAGTTCATCCACAGCCGCACCGGGGAACCGCATGCCTTCAGCTTCTGCGCTCTCGCTCGAATCCAGCGCTGTCGGCACCGATCACGGTTCGCGCCTGCACTTGGCGCGTACCGCCACGCGGCATAGCACGCGTCTGCTGTTCGTCACGCTCTGTGTCGGCGGCACGCTCGCCACGGTGCAGGCGGCCGATCCGGCCGACGGCAGCGGAAGTTGCACCGCGCACAGCGGAGCTGCGATACCGGCGGTGGTCGAGCTCTACACCTCCGAGGGCTGCAGCTCATGTCCCCCGGCCGACCGCTGGCTGTCGACGCTGACCACGCAGCGCGATGTGATTGCACTCGCCTTCCATGTGGACTACTGGGACCACCTGGGCTGGATGGATCCATTCGGCAACCCGGCTTTTACGGCAAGGCAATCGCAGCAGCAGGCCGTGAACGGCTCGCGCTTCAGATACATCCCGCAGGTCACTATCAACGGTATCGACGCCCGCCACTGGTCCGGCCTGCGCGCGCCGATCACGGTGGCGCCGATCGCTGCACCGGTGGAGGCTCAGCTCAGCCGCGACGGCGATCGCTACACCGCGGTGGTGCAGCCGGTGGTCGGTGCCAAGGCGCGGATTGGCGCCTACTGGGCGGTGACCGAGAACGGGCTGCTGTCAGAGGTGAGGCGCGGAGAGAACGGCGGATCGACACTGGCGCACGATTTCGTCGTGCGCGACTACCGTTTGGTGGCGCCCTGGGCCAGCACCGATGGCAGCAAAACGCTCAGCTTCAGCCCGCTGCCGGCGCCTGCAACTGGTCGCCGGAGGCAGATCAATTTGGTGGTGTTCGATGCTGACACCGGCCGACCGGTGCAGGCGGTCAAACTCGGTTGCTGAAGCCGAAGATCAGTAGGCGGCGACGCTGTTGCCGCGGATGTAGCCTTCCAAGTAGGTGATCAGCTCTGTCTGGTGGCAGATCACTTCCTTGACCACGTCGCCGACCGACACCATGCCCACGACTTTGCCCTCGTTGCACACCGGCAAATGGCGGATGTTCTTCGACGACATCATCAGCATGCAGGCGTCGATGGTTTCCTCGCCGGTGACGGTGAACACATCGCGCGTCATGATTTCTGCCGCCGTGGTGTCCGACGCCTTGCGGTTGCGAAACAGCACTTTCAGTGCGCAATCACGCTCGGACACGATGCCGATCAATTGCTCCTGATCAAGCACCACCACCGAGCGGATGGTGTTGGCCAACATCATCTCAAGCACGGTCTGCACCGAATCGGTTGATGCCACCGAGAAGACGACCTTTTGCGGCTTTTTCTTGAGCAGATCCTTAACTTTGATCATCGTGGTACTCCTTCAGACGGTGGTTCTTTGACAGTCGGTTGAATTTACTTCGGCACCGTCGCACATCACAACGGCAGCGAGACCGGCGAGCAAGACATCACCCGGCGCTGCATCAACGAGGCGCTGCAAGGACGGCTCGTTCAGCGGTAGAACGCCTCGACCCGGCCCTTCAGCTTGATCAGCAGCGGCTGGCCTCGGCGGTCCACCGCCTTGCCGGCCGGCACCCTGATCCAGCCCTCGCTGATGCAGTATTCCTCGACATCGGTGCGGTCGGCGCCGTTGAAGCGAATGCCGACATCGTGTTGGAACACCGCCGCCACGTGATGCGGGCTGCGGGCGTCGATCGACAGGTGGTCGGGCAGCGGGGGCTGGGTGGCGGTCTCGTTCATGGTGTTCGTGTGGTTGGTGGTCAGCCCTGCAGGCCGGCGTAGACGTTCTGCACGTCCTCATTGCCGTCCAGCGCGGCCAAAAAGGCTTCCACCTCTTCCAGCTGCTCAGCGCTGAGGCTGGAAGGCGCCACCGGGGTCTTCGGCTTGTAGCCCAGCTTGGCCGACAGCACGGTGAAACCTTGCGCAGGCAGCGCACGGCTGACGAAGTCGAGATCGGTCGGGTCGGTCAAGAACAGCGTGGCGCCGTCGTCAGCTGCTTCGAAATCCTGCGCACCCGCTTCGATGGCAGCGAGTTCCGGGTCGGCACCGGCTGTGATTGGTTCGGCCTCGATCATGCCGAGGTGGTCGAAATCCCAGGCCACCGAACCCGACGCGCCGAGCTGCCCCTTGCGGAACAACACGCGCATTTCAGACGCGGCGCGGTTCACGTTGTCGGTCAGGCACTCGACCATCACCGGCACGTGGTGCGGCGCGAAGCCCTCGTACAACGCGTGCTCGAAGTGCATCGCCTCGCCGGTCAGGCCGGCGCCCTTTTTGATTGCGCGCTCCAACGTCTCTTTCGGCATCGACACCTTGCGCGCCTGCTCGACGACCAGCCGCAAGCGCGAATTCGCCGCCGGATCGGGGCCCTGGCGGGCGGCGATCATGATGTCTTTGGCCAGCTTGCCGAACAGCAGCCCGCGGGCGTTGGCAGCGAGGTCTTTGTGCTTGGCTTTCCACTGCGCGCCCATGTCTGGAGTTCCTCGACGTTGCGTTGGCGTAGCCGCAGATTCTATGCAGGCATGTGTGCAGCGCGATATGCCGAGCGGCCGCTACTCCGGTGTCGAGGGATCGCCGTCGGCGCCGCCGTCCATGAGCGCCTGGCGCGCCAGTTCCTCGTCGCTGAGCGCCGGTGCGGCTTGAAGGGCCGCCAATTCCTCCAGCATCTCGGGCGTGGGCTGCGCGTTGCCCAGCAACACGTCCTCGAAAGTGGCGTGCGCCTCGCGGCGTTCTTCGTGGTCGACTGGCGAGGGATGCAGCGCCGCTGGCTCCAGCGCCGGCAGCCGGGCCGCGGCGAGTGCCAGTTGTTCGTCCACCAGCTTGGCGAAGGTGCCTTCGCCTGCGTTGTCACGGATGTCGTCGGGTGTCATGAGCAGTCTCCTTGCTGCGCCGATGTTGTTCCCTTCGCCGCGATTGCGCCAGCGAATTCCGCTGGGCTGACTCTGTAGTCGGGTGGAACGACATGCTCCTCGCCCCGGCCGGTGGAATCGACGAGTGAACGAATAGGCAATCGATTCCATGAGGCATCCCTTGGGCGACTTAGGTTTGCAGCAACAGCAAAACGGGTGGGCCGAGATACAGCAAAGCGACGATCAGGTACGCGGAGCGTCTCGCACTCAAGCTCTGAAGAACGACCCAGGCCGCCACGGTGGCCAGCAGCAAAAACAGATAGCCATGAAAACACCGCCCGCACCGCCCACGAACGTGGTTTCTCGCGAGTATTTGCGTGTTTGATGAAACCCGCCCTGAATCAACACGAACCAGGCGGCAGCGGACCAAGCGATGCTCAAAACTGTAAATGCCATGCGCGCCTACGGAGAGCGAATAGTGTGTGAACTCATGCAGATCAATATTCCTGTAGCGGGATGAGCTCCCGGGACATGCCACCGGCCCTTGAACGCTCACATCAAGGCGCCAGCCGTCTCGGCTATGGTTCAACTTCTCCCATCGCATTTTCAGGCATCCGATGTCCGATTTTCTCTTTGCACTCGACCGCAAGCTGTCACGTCTTTTCGACCTTCTGGGCGCGTCCATCTCCCGCCGCTACGGCGTGGGTGTGCCGGACAAGAAGGACTGAAGCCACTGATCGGCCCGCGGGGCTGATCGTTTCGAGTCGGGCCCGTCAGCCAGCCTGGCCGTAGCAGTGCAGGTGTCCGCCATCGACCTTTTCACTGCACTTCGTCGCGAGTCAATCGCGTACTCGTTTGAACGCGTCGATCAGCTCGCCGGTCAAGGCGTCCATCTCGGTTTCGCTCACCTGCACGCCGTTCAACAAATCGAGCGACGACTCTCGCCAACCGCATTCCTGGGGTTCAACCTCGGGCACTTGGCGAGACTTGGGCTTGTTCACCGAGACAAATGCGCCGAGTGGGTTGTCGGCATCGATGCGCCAGACGACCCTCTCGATCAGCTTGATGCCGGTGGGCTGGGTGATGGGCGGGATCGTTCCTGCGCAATGGCTCGGTGCCCCTGGGTCAACGCCGATGCCAAGGCCTCGTTTGACGTAGCCCAAAGGTGACCGCCCGACAGCGCGAGGTCCCGAAACACCTCCTGCTTGGTCATCCGAGGGGCGCGGGTGCGGTTAACCACAACAGCCGCCATGAAACCAGCACCCGCACGCAGTTCCAGACAACCTGCATAAATTAGGTACTCACCATCTTCTCGGCTGGCAAACTGCATTTCTGCGCCTTTAAAACACACACTGGTTCCGGCGAGACGGGACCGTCAAGACCTTGCAATGCGGTGCTGCTGACGGTGGGCGCAGCCAGCGTGACTGTCTGTGCGGTGACACACACAAGTCTCAGGAACCATGCACTTGGACAACTGCGCTCGCCACACCTGCAACAGCCAAAGGGCCCCCACCCCAGCGGCGAGCCAGCACAGTGCAGCCCCTAAGGTCTGCTGATCGTCGAGCCGATAGGCATTGCAGACGCGGATGCTCGCGTCCTGGTACAGCGTGCCGACCACCGCCATCATCGGCAGCACATTGCCTAGAAAGAACGCCTGCACGACGACGCCGGCAGGCCGCCACGACAGCTTCAACGCGGCACCGCTGGCCACCAGCGCCAGCAGCTTCAGGCCTTCGATGCGTGCGTCGACCAGCGCGAGGTCGAGCACGCGCGGCACCATCAGCAGCGCCATCGTCAACGCAAAAGCAAGCAGCCCGGCCACGCCGTGTTCATTGCCACGCTGCAGTTCGCGCATCCATCGGGGGGTCGGCGCGCCAACCGGTCGGCTGACGATCAAGGCCCCGACGACCATCAACGCGGTGTATTGCAGCACCATGTGTGCCGTCATGCTGGATTCAGTGAGGTGTCGCACCGGGGGCCACAACATCAGCCCCAACAGCGCAGCGGCGAGCCAAACCGGCCGCGACATCATGTCGTGTGCCTCGCCAGTAACCACCGGGCGAAAGCCAGCGCTGCGTGCGCCTCGTCGGCATCGAAGATGCGCACCAGTCGGCCACGTGCATCGATCACCAGCAGACCCGCGTTGTGTTCATAGCCACCTTGCCCATCAGCGATCACGGTCACTTGGAAGGCTTTGAGCAACTGCTGCAATTGCTGCGCGTCAGGCACGGTCGCGATGCGCCAGTGGCGTGGATCGGCCTGCCATTGCAACGCGTACTGCGCCAGCTGCGCGTCGCCATCGTGCGTCGGATCGAAGCTGATCGACAGCAGCCTGACGTCGTCGTCTGCCGTCGCCGCCAGCTGTCTTTGCAGTTGCTGGAAACTGCTGCCGAGTGCCAGGCAGACGCCGGGGCAGCGCGTGTAGATGAAATTAACGATGGTCACACGGCCCACACCCGCTCGGTCGCTGATCCACAGCTCAGGCAGACTGCGATCTGTTAGCCCAGGCCCGACTAGCCCCGGCCCAGCCAGCACCGCAAACGGCGACGGCACTGGCCGTTCGATCACCGCAAGACGGCGTGCGCCCTCGGCCGTCCACACCTCGAAGCCCTCGGTCAACGCAAAGGCGGTAGTGATCGCCAAACCGATCAAACCCAGGCTGACCCACGCGGTGCGCCACATGGCGAGGCCTGTGAGTCGGCTCAGGGCGACGCACGCGCAGGCGCCGACGCAGCCAACCCAGCGCCACCCGCATACGGCGTGGTGCGGGGGTCAGCCTGTCGCTGCTGGGCCACCAGCGTGGCCCCTATCGCATCCGCGCGGTTCGACCAGTTGGTGCGCACATGGCTGGCAACCGCGGCCAGCTGCGCATCGCTGAGTTGCTTGAAAGCCGGCATCGCCCCGTTGTAGACGACTCCGCGGACGCTGATCTCGCCCTCCACGCCGTGCAGCAGGATGTTGGCCAGCGTGCGCTGATCGCCCACCACCCATTCCGATCCGTCCAGCGGCGGGAACACACCGGGAAGGCCGAGGCCGGTGGCCTGGTGGCAAGCCACGCAATTGGCGGCGAAGAGCTGCTTGCCATCGACCGTGCCGACCGGCTCGACGGCACCGGCTTGCAGATCCGACACCGTGCGGCGGTCGCCGAGTTGCGCCGGGCCGGGCGGCTCGGCGAGCGCGATGTAGCCGATGCCGAATACCAGCATCGCCGCCATCAACGCCAGCGCGAAGCGAGGAATCGGCTGGCTGCGCTCGGTCGGGTCGGTGTGTTCACGGTGCTGTGCCGGATCGGGAAGTCGCGCCGCTGGCGCGTCGTGCGAAGCGGGCTGGTCTTGCGCTGCGACGGTGGTGTCTTCGGCCATGGTCGTTCGTCCCCGCTCAGGGCAGCACCGGGTAGGTGTGGTTCATGGATTGCAGGTACTTGACCAGATCGAGCGCCTCCGGTGTGGCCACCACCACCTTGCCGATGGGCGCGCTGCCAGGCGGCAGCGCCACCACCTGCTCGCCGTCGTCCGGAGCGTCTTTAGCGCGGAACAAATAGCGATAGGCCGGCATGATCGAGCCCGGCGTGTAGGCACGCGGCTGGTACAGGTGGCCGAGGTGCCAGTCGCGGCTGGGCTGGCGCGCGCCGATGTTGAACAGGTCGGGCCCGGTGCGCATCGAACCGAGCAAGTGCGGCCGGTCATGAGAGTAGTCGGCCGGTACCGACGGACGGCCCCAACCCCGCGCCGCGTCGGGGCCGAATTTTCGGTCGCGTGGCTGCTGGCTGTGGCAGTACACGCAGCCGTTGGCGATGTAGACCGCGCGGCCGCGCAGCTGCGCGTCGGTGTACGGTTTGAGTTCAGGCGGCGGTTTGATGTCGCGCACCTGGATGTAGGGCATCACCACCAGCGCGGCGGTAGCCAGCCCGAGCGCCACCATCGCGCCGGTGACGAGTTTGATGTCGCTGTCCATCGTGTGCAGCCTCAGGCGGTAGCGGCTTTGGACTGCCAGAACAGCGCCGCACCGGCACGCTGCGGCCCGAATCGCAGTGCCATCGCCAGGAAGTGGCCGACGAAGACGAAGTGCCCGAGCGTCATCAACGCGCCGCCAACGCTGCGCGCATACAGGTACGGCAGCGTGACGGCCACCGAATCCATGAACGGCCGCGCCACATCAAGCATGGCCCGGCCCTGCAACCAGCCACCGATGCTTAGGCCGATGAAATAAATCGCCACGCCCACCGCCACCAGCCAGAAATGCAAGGTGATGAGCTTCGGGTACGGCCACTCCCAGTCGAGCACGCGTGGCAGCATGAAATACCCCGCACCGAACAGCACCATCGACACGAAGGCATACATGCCCAAATGCGCATGCGCCACGGTGAAGTGGGTGAAATGGGTGACCACGTTGACGCTGCGCAGCGATTCGAGCGAGCCCTGGAACGACGACAGCGTGTACATCAGCCCGCCGAACATCATGAAGCGCAGCGTCGGCGAATAACGCGCCAGGTGCCGCTGGCCTTGCATCGTCATCGCCTGGTTGACGGTGAAGGCGAGCACCGGGATGAACATCATCATGCTCTGCACGATCGACAGCGTGGTCAACCAACCCGGTACCGGCCCGCCAATCAGATGGTGGCCGCCGACCTGGCCGTAGAAGAACGCCAGCGTCCAGAAACCGAGCAAAGACAAGTTGTACGAGCGCACCGGCCGCCCGATGATCTTCGGCAAAAAGTAGTAGATCGCGCCGACCGCGACGGGTGTGAACCACAGCCCCAGCGCGTTGTGGCCGTACCACCAGTTGGTCGTCGCCTGCTGCACGCCGAAATGCACACCAGGCAGCTTGGCAACCACATAGAGCAGCGCGATCCACAACAGCGCAGCGATGAAGTACCAGACGCTGACGTACAGGTGCTCGACGCGGCGGTTGACCAGCGTGAACAGCGCGGTGGCGATCACCATCACGAAACCGATCGCGATGAAGACGCCGATCTGCCACGGGATCTCGAGGTACTCCATGCCATCGGTCCAACCGATGGCGATCGCACCGATGCCCGAGGCGACGCCGACGTTGATCAGCGTGCCGCCCAGCATCGCCCACACCGCGCCATAAAGCTTGGTGCGCAGCAGCCGAGGCAGCAGCCAGACGATGACGGCCAGGCTGCCATTGGTGGCCCAGCCGTAGATCACCGCATTCAGGTGGATCGTGCGGATCCGCCCGAAGCTGAGCCAGGCATCATCAACCAGCCAATCGGGGTTGTGCAGCTTGATCGACGCCACCATGCCGGCAAGCGAGCCGACGAGCAGCCAGAAGCACGCGAAGGCGAGGAACATGAACACCGGGAACGCGCTGGAGCGATCAGCGGTGACGCGGTCTTCGATCTCGGCTAGATCGGCTGCTACCACCGGGTCGTCACGCGACTCAACCGCGCGTTGCATCGAGGCCTGCACGTCGGCCTGCAGCGACGGGTCGTCGATGCGTCCGATCTCGCCCGGCGCAAAGATGACCGCCGCGGCTTTCGGATTCTCGACAAGCAAGCCCTGGCGCAGCGACCAAATAAACGCAAACAACCCAATCAGCGACAGCACAAAAGCACCGAGCAAGCTCAGGATGGCACTGTCCATCAAGCAGCAAACACGTCAACGACAACAAGCGATGCAATAACAGACATGGCGGTCCTCCTACATACAGGATGCGTGTTGACGGACACAGCGTCTGTCTGCTGGCGCACAGTGGCAGAGTGGGGCGGCGAGTAAAATCTGGGTCCTGATCCAACCCTGTGAGGTCAACCATGAAAAACCTTCGACGCAACGCACTGAAGACGATGCTCGCCACCGCCACCGCCTTGTCCCTCGGCGCCCTCGGCACCACCGCCGCTCACGCGGCCACCGCGGAAGACCTGAGCAAGGACGCGGCGCAGGCCCTGCAAACGCTGTACAAATCCAACCCGACCGCTGAGGCGCTGTCGAAGAAAGCGCGGGCGATTTTGGTGTTCCCGAAGATCGTCAAGGCCGGCCTGATCTTCGGCGGCAGTTATGGTGAAGGCGTGCTGACAAAAGGCGGCGCCTTCGACGGCTACTTCAATTCAGTCTCGGCCTCATGGGGTTGGCAAGCCGGTGCCGAGTCTTACGGCTACGTGGTGTTCCTGATGAGCCCGAAGGCCGTGAAGTACATCGAAGACACCAAGGGCTGGGAAGTCGGCGTCGGCCCGACCGTGGTGGTGGCCAACGAAGGCATGGCGAAGAATTTGTCGTCATCGACACTGAAGGACGACGCTTACGCCTTCATCTTCGACCAGTCCGGTCTGATGGCCAGCCTGAGCATCGAAGGCACAAAGATCTCGCGCATCAAGAAGGCGAAGTAAGACCGGTGCCGCTGTTCGCAGCGGCATCCATCTTCAAGGCCGAACGTTGGTGCGTTCGGCCCGCATGTCGTTGTGGTCGGCCTTCCATCGTATGTCGGCCTCGCTGCACAGGACGGGCAATCGCATCAGCACGCTGCGCACTGCCGCGTGCGCTGCCACCACACCGCCGCGCGCGTCTTCGCTCAAGCTGTCGGCAGCCGCGTCGAATTGCTCGCTCGCCAACACCCTTCGGTTCACGCTGTCGACGAGACTCACTCGCAAGGCAAAGCGCACGCGGCTCGGCGTACTACTGAAGTCGTGCTGCAAGCGCACGATCTGTGTGTCGAGCTCGATGTCGGCGCGAGCCGCGCTCGGCGTGCTGACAACGGCCGGGAACACGTCGGCCGACTCGATGGCAGCTACCAGCATTGGCTTCAGCATCTGCGCGGGTGTGTCGATCCAGACGCTGTTGGCATAGGTGTCCAGCCGCTGCGCTTGTCGCGTGTAGACGATGCGGGTGCTGTCGTAACCTGCGGCCGCCTGCGGCACGTTGACCGCCAGCGTGGGCTGTGAGCGAGACGCGGCGGGTCGGCGGGTCGCAGCAGAACTTTTCATGCCGTTGGAGCTGCCGGTGCTGTTGCTGCTGGGAGCCTCGTCGAGCGTGTAGAAAGTCGGTGCCACTGGTGGCTTTGGCAACAGGCTGCCGCACCCAGCGGTGCCTAGCACCAGCAGCGCCATCGCGATACCGGTCAGCGTTCGAGCAAGTTGGGTTTTCATTCAGCGACCTTTCGAGTCGCGGACTGCGGTGTGCCGTCCGCGGGGGTTTCACCGGGCCCGGGAGGCACTGGACTGCGGCCGAGCAGCAAGCCTGATGGGTTGCGCTCGGTCTGCTCGCTGAGCCGCCGCAGCGATGCCGACAGCACGTTCAACTCGCCCAACAGGCGTTGCAGCTCGGGCAACGTCTGGGCGGTGAAGCGCTGCACATCGGCGCCCACCGCGTCGACGGTGCTGCCGGCCTGCTGGGTGGCCAGCACAGCGGCATCGCCGAGCTTTTCAACCGACTCGGCACTGCGCCCAACCCGCTCGATCAGCGGGCCGAGCTGGGCGGTGGCGCGCGCGGTGTGGTCGAAGGTGCGCGACGCATTGGCAAGGCCGGTATCGATGGCCCCGCGCCGCGCCGCAATCGACTCCGACACCGCCGCCAGGTTGGTCAGCGTGCGGCTCAGGGCCTCGCGGTTCGCGTCGCTGAGGATGGCATCGATGTTGCTGGAGGTGCTGTCGAGCTTGGCCAGCACCGTGGTCAGCACGTTCTCCAGCCGGGTGCTCAGCGAAGGCTTGGTGTGGATGACGGGGTAGGCCTCCCCTTGGCCGGCCCGCAAGGGCGGCGACGCACTGGTACTGCCGCCCAGCTCGACATAGGCGATGCCGGTGAGCCCTTGCGTCTTCAACACCGCCAGCGTGTCTTCCTTGACCGGGGTTCCGCGCTCGATCGCGAGCAGCAGCCGAACCCGCTCCGGGTTCGAGCGGTCGAGCGCGATCTCGCGCACCTTGCCGACCTCGACACCGTTGTACTTGACCGGCGCGTTCAAATTCAACCCGGCGACCGATTCGTCCTCGATCGCCAGGTACAGGTCGTAGTGCTTGCGCAGCGCGCCGCCCGACGCCAGCCACAGCGCGGCGGCGATCAACGCCGTGCCCAACAGCAGCACGAAGGCGCCGACCAGCGTGTAATTCACCTTGGTTTCGATACGACCTCCTCGGAATGTTGTTCATCGGCGCTGGGCACGACCTCCGGGTGGGCCGCCCTGCCCCGCGAGCCGTCGAAATAGGGGCGGATCGCTGGGTTATTCATCCGGGACAGCTCGGCCATCGAACCGACGCCCTGCACCACGCCGCTGCCCAGCACCGCGACCCGGTCGGCCACCCGCCACAGCAGGTCGAGGTCGTGGGTGACCATCACGATGGTCAGGCCGAACAGATCGCGCAGCGACAGCACCAGTTCGTCGAAGCCACCGGCGCTGATCGGGTCGAGCCCCGCAGTGGGCTCGTCGAGGAACAGCAGTTCTGGGTCGAGCGCCAGCGCGCGGGCGAGCGACGCGCGCTTGAGCATGCCGCCGCTCAGCTCCGACGGGTACTGCGCACCGACCTCGGGTGCCAGGCCCGTCATCTCGATCTTCCAGGCAGCGATCTCGTCGATCAGTGCGTCGTCGAGGGTGGTGTGCTCGCGCAGGGGCAGGCCGACGTTCTCCAACACCGTCAACGAACCGAACAGGCCCCCATGCTGGAACATCACGCCCCAACGCTGACGTAATTGCATCGCTCTGGCGTCGTCGATGTCCATCAGGTCGCAACCAAGCACGCGAACAGAGCCGGCATCGGGGCGCTGCAGCAGGATCATTTCGCGCAGCAGTGTCGACTTGCCTGAGCCGCTGCCACCCACCAGCGCGAACACCTCGGCACGGCGCACGCCGAGGTCGATGCCCGAATGCACGACGTGGTCACCGAATCGGGTGGTGACTTGTTGCATCTCTATAACGTTGTCACCCATCGCTTGCTCCATGCGCTTAGAGGTTCAACGCGCTGAAGGCGATCGAAAACATTGCATCGGTAATGATCACAAGGAAGATCGCCTGCACGACGCTGCGCGTGGTCTGTCGGCCCACGCTGTCGGCGCCGCCGTGGGTGCGCAGGCCCTGGAAACAGCCGACGACCGCGATCACGGCCGCGAAGACCGGCGCCTTGCCGATGCCGACCAGCAAGGTGGTGGGGCTCACCGCCTTGCCGAAGCGGTCGGCGAACTCGACGAAGCTGACATCGAGCTGCACGCGGGCCATGCACATGCCGCCCAGCACGCCCAGCGCATCGGCGAACACGGTGAGCAGCGGCAGTGCGATCAGCAGCGCCGCAATCTTCGGCAGCACCAGCATCTCCAACGGCGCGATGCCGAGCGTGCGCATCGCGTCGATCTCTTCGGTGACCGACATCGTGCCGATTTGCGCGGCATAGGCCGAGCCGGAACGTCCGGCAATGATGATGGCCGTGATCAACGGCGCGAACTCGCGCAGCATCGACAGCCCGAGCAGGTCGGCGATGTAGATGTTGGCGCCGTAGGGCTTGAGCTGATCACCGCCCTGGTACGCAACGACCACACCGAGCAAAAACGACAGCAGGCCGACGATGGGCAGCGCATCGACCCCGGCACTGCGGATGTTGTAAAGAATGGGCCGCCAGCGGATTCGGTTGGGGTGCGCAATGCAGCCGATTGCCGCCACACTGACCTCACCAACGAACGCAAGCAGCGCCTGCACTTCGCTGAGCGATGCAGCAGTGGCCTGCCCGAGGCCCGCGATCGCAGACCGCTCGCGCGGCGCGGCCGCCACCGGTGACGCCGCTCGTGCCCGCATGCGTTGTCCAACCAGATCGAGCATTCGGGAGAACGCTGGAGGCAGTCCGCCGACAGTGAGCAGCGCCGCGCCTTCGCTCTGAGATTGCATCAGCAGTCGCTGCAGCACCCAGGCGCCGGCCGTGTCCATCGCCTCGATGCCAACCCCATCGACGCTTGCCAAGGGAGCATGCAAACCAGAAATCTCGGGCTCGATGTGACACAGACCGTTGGCGGTCCAATGACCGGACAACACCAAGCTGTCCGGCGCAGAGCGGGTCAGCGCCGCAGGCGTCATTCAGCGCTCCTGCATGGGTCGAAGTAGCCCGTAGTTTAGTGGGATTACCGGCCATCTGGCGTCGGCAAAGGCCTTGATGACCTGTAGGCGAAAGGCTTCGAGTGGCAGCGGTTCACCGGCCACGTCGATCCGCCTTCGCATCGGCCACACCGCGCGATGCACAATCCCGCAGCGTTGCTGCTCACAGCAAGTCGGAGTTCTATTGAAGCTCGCCACCTGGAACGTCAACTCTCTCGCGGTGCGACTGCCGCAGGTGCTGGAGTGGTTGTCCGCGCATCTGCCTGATGCGCTGTGCCTGCAGGAAACCAAGCTCACCGACGACAAGTTTCCGCACGCCGAGCTGGCGGCCATCGGCTACCAATCGCAGTGGTTCGGACAGAAGACCTACAACGGTGTGGCGCTGCTGACGCGCGAGCCGGTGGAGGCGGTGGTGAAGAACATCCCTGGCCACGCTGACGCGCAGGCCCGCGTGATCACCGCCACGCTGCGCGGCGTGCGGCTGATCGGTGCCTACATCCCGAACGGACAGTCACCGGACAGCGACAAGTTCCAGTACAAGATGGCCTGGCTGTCAGGGCTGCATGCATGGCTGCAGCAGGAGCTTCAGGCCCATCGCCACGTGGTGCTGGTCGGTGATTTCAACATCGCGCCCGAGGACCGGGATGTGCACGACCCGGCCGCTTGGGTCGGCCAGGTGCTGTGCACGCCAGAAGAGCGCGCGCACTTCCAGCGGCTGCTGGCGCTCGGCCTGCACGACGCCTTCCGGCTGTTCGAGCAGGCGCCCAAAAGCTGGAGCTGGTGGGACTATCGCAACCTCGCGTTCCGCAAGAACCAGGGGCTGCGCATCGACCACATCCTCGTCAGCGAGGCGCTCAAATCACAAGTCACCGCCTGCGCCATCGACAAGCTGCCGCGTAAAAACGAGAGACCCAGCGACCACGCGCCGGTGTGGGTGGAATTGAGCGATCCGGCCTGACCGACCGAGATCGCACCCCTGGCTCAATCATCGAGCCCGAGCTCCTGAATTTTGCGGGTGATGGTGTTGCGGCCGATGCCGAGCTTCTGAGCCGCCTCGATGCGGCGGCCACGGGTCAGCCCGAGCGCGGTGTGGATCAGCTGCGCCTCGAACTTGCGGGTCAGGATGTCCCAGACCTGCGGCTCGCCCGACAACAGCAGGCTGCGGCACTCGTGTTCCAAGTCGACCAACCAGCGCGACGGCGAAGCCTCCGCACCCGGTGGCGGTTCGGCGTGCGGGACAACGGGCAACGGGGCATGCAGGCCGCCGGTTTCGTGTTTGATGTCTGCCGCAGCGATCGAATCATGCGGCCCTGTCACCGGTACTGACTCCGGCATTGACCCCGTACGCACGAGCACCGCAGCGGCCGCCGACTGCGGCAGCAGTGATTGCAGCTCCGGCGGCAAATCCTTCGGCTCGATCGACTGCGCGGGCGCCATCACGGTCAACCAATGGCAGATGTTTTCCAGCTGGCGAACGTTGCCTGGAAAGTCGAAATTCATCATTCGCGTCAACGCGGAGTCGGTGATGCGCTTGGCTTCGACGCCGAGGTCCTTGGCGCTTTTCTGCAGGAAAAAGCGGGCCAGTGCAGGCACGTCTTCCTGGCGCTCGCGCAGGGCCGGCAGCCGCAGCCGGATGACATTCAGTCGGTGAAACAGATCTTCACGGAAGACGCCCAGCTTGACCCGGTCTTCGAGGTTCTGATGGGTGGCCGCAATCACGCGCACATTGCTGCGCATCGGATTGTGGCCACCAACACGGTAGAACTGGCCGTCGCTGAGCACCCGCAACAAACGCGTTTGCAAATCGAATGGCATGTCGCCGATTTCGTCGAGAAACAGCGTGCCGCCGTCGGCCTGCTCGAAACGCCCGCGCCGCGTGGTCTGGGCGCCGGTGAAGGCGCCACGCTCATGGCCGAACAACTCGGACTCCAGCAAATCTTTTGGGATCGCCGCGGTGTTGATCGCAACGAACGGGCCACCGGCCCGCGGGCTGTGCTTGTGCAGCGCCTGCGCGACTAGCTCCTTGCCCGACCCCGATTCACCGGTGACCAGCACGGTGACGATGCTCTGGCTCAGGCGGCCGATCGCGCGGAAAACATCCTGCATCGCAGGCGCTTGGCCGAGCATCTCGGGCATCTCGGCCAGCCGCTCGTCACGCACCGCCTCGCGCATGCTTTCGTCGAGCGCGCGGCGGATCAGCTCAACCGCTTTCGGCACATCGAAGGGCTTGGGCAGGTACTCGAACGCGCCGCCCTGGAAAGCGCTCACCGCGCTGTCGAGGTCGGAGTAGGCAGTCATGATGATGACTTGCAGCTCCGGGTGCTTTTGTTTGACCTTGGCCAGCAGATCGATGCCCGAACCACCCGGCATGCGGATGTCGGACACCAGCACCTGCGGCACGTCGTTCTCGAGTGCGATCAGCACGTCGCGCGGGTTGGTGAAACTGCGCACCGCCAGGTCTTCACGCGCCAGCGCTTTCTCAAGCACGAAGCGGATGGATTGGTCGTCGTCAACGATCCAGATGGGTTTCATTCACTGCCTCTTCGATGGAACGCACGCATGCGCTGCGGTGAACGGGCAAGCGCTTAGGGCAGCGGGATCACGATCTTGAACTTGGTTTTTCCGGGTTCGCTTTCGCACTCGATCGTTCCCTGGTGCTGCTGAACGAATGTCTGCGCCAGCGTCAATCCCAGCCCGGAGCCACCTTCCCGCCCCGAGACCAGCGGGTAAAAGATGCGGTCGCGGATGGATTCCGCGATGCCTGGGCCGTTGTCCTGAATATGCAATTCCAGTGCCAATCGGTAGCGTTGCTTGCCTAGCGTCACTTGCCGAGCGATGCGCGTGCGCAGCACGATCTGCGCCTCACCACTGGCCACCTGCTCGGCGAGCGCCTGTGCCGCGTTGTGAGCGATGTTGAGCACCGCCTGGATCAGCTGCTCGCGGTCGCCGCGGAGATCGGGGATCGAGGCGTCGTAGTCGCGCTCGACCTGCAGGCCGCGCGGGAACTCAGCCAAAATTAGCGAGCGAACGCGCTCGCAGACTTCGTGGATGTTCAAGTCGCTGACCACATGCGGCTTGCGGTGGGGCGCCAGCAGCCGGTCGACCAGCGCCTGCAGCCGGTCGGCTTCCAGGATGATGACCTGGGTGTACTCGGTCAGCGCACGCGACTCGACCTCCATCTCCAGCAGCTGAGCCGCGCCACGGATGCCTCCCAGCGGGTTCTTGATCTCGTGGGCCAGGTTGCGGATCAGTTCCTTGTTGGCGCGCGCTTGACCGAGTGCACGCTCCTCCCGATCCTGCCTCGTCTGCTGCTCGATCTCGACCAGCTCGATCAGCACATCCGTCGTGCCGTCGATCTGATTGACGATCACATGCACCGGCAGCGGTTCGCCGGGCGCCAGTACCGGCCGCCGCAGCGCCGCCTCGAAGCGGCTCGACGAGAACTCATTGCGCACCAGCGCTGCCACCGTGTCACGAACGATCTGCGGATCAATAAACCAGTCGAACAGGGAATCGCGCAGCACGCTGCGGCTCGACCAGCCCAGCACGTCGCCGAAAGACGCATTGGCAAACACACAGCGCCCGTTTGGCCGCACGACCGCCACCATCGTCGCGAGGTGATCGAAGGCCGCGTACGGCGACGATGCAATCGTCATGCTCATGCGCAAAGGGATCGTGGCCGGGCAGACAGAACCACCACGGTCAAGGCACCTTGGTCAGTTCGCGCTTCAGCGCAGCGATGTCGATTTCCTTGCGCGCAATGCCGGCCTTCAGTTCGCTGACACGGTCCAGGTACTTTTGGTAATTGCGCTCGCCACCTACGCGATCAGGCTCGCCATTGTTGTATTCGGCCTGCATCTCGGCCAAGCGCTGTTGCTCGCGCTGCAACTCGCCCTCCAGAATGCGGCGTGCATCGCTGTCGCGTGCGCGCTGCTCCTGCGGGTCGACGCGGTTGTCGGGCGGGCGCGGTGCAGATGCGTTCACCGGGCTGACTCCCGCGCGCTTGGGCGGAGAAATGACGGTGATCGGGGTGCCATCTAGCGCGCTGCAGCCCTTGGTCTTGGCCTCCTTGGCGCTGATCGCATCGGTGTAGAGCACTGGGTTGCCAGGGCACTTGTAGACCGGTGCGTCGCCCTGCGCCAGTGCGGGCTGCGACAGCACCTGCGCCGCCAGCATCAGCCCGCCGACTGGCATCGACCCCCACCGTCTGACCCGCGCTGTGTGCAAAAACCGCATAGCAATGCCCTCGTGTCGATCATCGACCGCGCAACGCGCACGCATTCGGCGCAGCGCCCCGATCATGCTGAGATTGTCGAGCACGAATGAAATTCCCCGTCCAACGAAAAAGGGACGGCTTTCGCCGTCCCTTCGTGATGCAGCCGAAGCCTCAGAGGCTGTAGTACATGTCGAACTCGACCGGGTGGGTGGCCATGCGGAAGCGTGTTACTTCCGTCATCTTCAGGTCGATGTAGGCATCGATGTAGCCGTCGGTGAACACACCTCCCTTGGTCAGGAAGGCGCGGTCCTTGTCGAGGTACTCCAGCGCTTGATCGAGGCTGTGACACACGGTGGGCACCAGCTTGTCTTCCTCTGGCGGCAGGTGGTACAGATCCTTCGTGGCGGCTTCGCCAGGATGGATCTTGTTTTCGACACCGTCGAGGCCCGCCATCAGCAGCGCAGCAAAACCGAGGTACGGGTTCATCAGCGGATCGGGGAAGCGTGCTTCGACACGGCGGCCCTTCGGATTCGCCACATACGGAATACGGATCGATGCCGAGCGGTTCTTGGCCGAATAAGCCAGCTTGACCGGTGCCTCGAAGCCCGGCACGAGGCGTTTGTAGGAATTCGTGCCCGGGTTGGTGATCGCATTCAGCGCACGGGCGTGCTTGATGATGCCGCCGATGTAGAACAGTGCGAACTCGGACAGGCCGGCATAACCATCACCTGCGAACAGGTTCTTGCCGTCTTTCCACACCGACTGGTGAACGTGCATGCCCGAGCCGTTGTCGCCAACGATGGGCTTGGGCATGAAGGTCGCGGTCTTGCCGTAGCTATGGGCCACGTTCTGGATCACGTACTTTTGCAGTTGCACCCAGTCGGCACGCTGGATCAGCGTGCTGAACTTGGTGCCTAACTCCATCTGGCCGGCATTGGCGACCTCGTGGTGGTGCACTTCAACCGGCACACCCAGGCCTTCGAGCACCAGGCACATCTCAGAGCGCATATCCTGGAAACTGTCGACCGGCGGCACCGGAAAGTAACCGCCCTTGACCGCCGGGCGGTGGCCGGTGTTGCCGTGCTCATATTCGCGACCCGTGTTCCAGGCGGCTTCTTCGGAGTCGATTTTGTAGAAGCAGCCCGACAAGTCGTTGGACCAGCGCACGCTGTCGAACACGAAAAACTCAGGCTCGGGGCCGAAGTAAGCGGTGTCGCCCAACCCGGACGCCTTCATGTACGCCTCGGCGCGCTTGGCGAGCGAACGGGGATCGCGCTCGTACGGCTTGCCGTCGGCAGGATCGATGACGTCGCAGGTCAAAATCATCGTCGACTCTTCAAAGAAGGGGTCGATGTTGGCGGTGTTGGGGTCGGGCATGAGCAGCATGTCGCTGGCTTCAATGCCCTTCCAGCCGGCAATCGACGAGCCGTCAAAGGCATGGCCGTCGCTGAACTTGTCCTCGTTGAAATGCGACACCGGAACGGACACATGTTGTTCCTTGCCGCGGGTGTCGGTAAAACGGAAGTCGACGAATTTGATTTCGTTTTCCTTCACCATCGACATCACGTCGGCGACGGTATTGGACATCAGGAATCTCCTCGGGGAACGCGTGAGACAGCG
>JANPNF010000355.1:0-5049 GCA_031427315.1 Burkholderiales bacterium
GCCACGCGGCGTGGACGGCGTCGGGCTGAACCGGCGCCGCGAAGGCCAGCGCGAGCGTCGGCAGGTCGTGCAGCAGGTCGGCGTGCGTCAGCTGGTCGAACAACGTGCAACCGGCGCTGCCGTCGTCGTGCCCGGCGAACATCGCCTGCAGCCAGCCATGCATCGGGTGCGCGGGCTGGACTGAAACTGCATTGCCAGCCTCGACAGCGACGCCTCTCATTGCCTGCGCCTGTCGGGCGTGCTGAGCCTGTCCATCGTGCGGATGCACATAGCCGTGCAACAGCCCGATGGACTGGACCATCAGCGCACTGAACCACAGCGCCAGTGCAAAGGCTACGCGGGGCCAGGCGTTCGTCATCACGTGGACCACATCACGCGGACCGCATCAAGCCGCTTGCCTGACGCGGCTGGCGAAAGTTTTGCGGAACTTCTCGATCTTCGGCGCCGCGACCATCGCGCAATAGCCCTGGTGCGGATGCTGGGCGTAGTAGTGCTGGTGGTAGTCCTCGGCACGCGAATAGTCAGCCACCGGGAGCAGCTCGGTGACCAGCTTGCCAGCCACCTTCTGATCGACCTCGTTCATCACCTCGCGCGCCACCGCCTGCTGGTCGGGGTGATGGAAATAGATACCCGAGCGGTACTGGGTGCCGGTGTCGGCGCCCTGCCGGTTCAACGTGGTCGGATCGTGAATCACGAAAAAGATCTCCAGCACCTCGCGCAGGCTGATGCGCTGGTTGTCGAAGGCCACTCGTATCACCTCGACGCAGCCGGTGTTGCCGCTACAAACCTGCTCGTAGGTGGGTTGGGCGACCTGGCCGTTGCTGTAGCCCGATTCGACCGCGGTGACGCCGTCGACCTGCTCGAACACCGCCTCGGTGCACCAGAAACAACCGCCGCCCAGTGTGATGATTTCTTGTGCCATGACGATCTCCTTCGGTCTGATGTGTGGATTATCGGAAGCAATCCAAGACCCTGGGTCGCCGTGGGCCGGGCTTTCTTTCCGGTGCTCACTGCCAGGCGTAGGTCGCGGTGATGCCGGCGGTCCAGGTGCGCGGCAGCGCGGGCTCGAAGAAGCGGCCGTTGCCCTCATTGACGATCACCGACCCGGCATAGCGGCGGTCGGCCAGGTTGTCGATGCGCAGCAGCTCGCTGAACTGCCAGCCGCCGATGCGCTGGCTCCAGCGAGCGCGCAGGTTGAAAACCGTGCTGGTCGAGGTCGCGTCGGTGTTCGCGTCGTTGACGTACCGCCGGCCGGTGTGAACCACTTCGGCCGCGCCGCTGAAGCCGCCCCAGGCCTGATTCGGCGACCAGGCCAGCTCGGCGTACAGATGACGGTCGGGCGTGCCGGGCAGGCGGTTGCCGGCACGCACTGGCGCGGCACTGCTGCCTGAGCCGCTGACGAAGGCGTCGTCGAAACGAGCCCGCAACGCGGTCAGGCTGACGACGCTGTGCAAGGTGTCGCTGAGCTGGGCATCGTGCGACAGCTCGATGCCGCGCCGCGAGGTGCGGCCGGCGTTGCGGAAAGTCGCACGCCCGCCGACGTTGCTGGCGACGACGAGCTCATCGTCGGTCTCGATGTCGAATACCGCCACATCGAGGCGCTGACCACTGGTTACCTTCCACTTCGCGCCGAGCTCGGCGTGGCGGCTGCGCGAGGCCTTCAGCGCGGTGTTCAGCCCCGTCAAGCCGTTCGGTTGGTACGACAGCTCGTTGAAAGTCGGCGTCTCGAAGCCGCGGCCGATGTTGGCGTACAGGTTGAGCGCGGGCGTCGCCTTCCACGCGATGCCTGCGACCGGGTTGGTCGCGCTGAAGGCGAGCCGGCCGCTGTCATCGGGGTTGCCCGCAGCGATGTAGCGGTCGTCGGAGCTGAACCTGACATGGTTGTGCCGCGCACCGGCAGTCACTGTCCACGCCGGGCTCAGGTCGTAGGCCGCCTGCACGAACACATCGGTGCTGCGCACCGTGTTGACTTCGTCGCGCTTCAAGGCACCACGCTCGCCACGCGTGTTGGCGTAGCCCTGGCGGTCTTCGCGGAAAGTTTCCACCTCGACGCCTGCCGTCAGCTTCAACGCGCGACCCTCACCGAGTGCGATGCGGTGGGTGCCCTGCAGCGCCGCGCCGCCGTAGGTGCGGTCGAAGTCCACGACGCCGCCGCTCGACTTCGGCGACGCTTGCGCCGCGATCGGGACCGACAGCGCGTTCGCCAGCTCGCGCGAGCCGATGTAGACCCGCGCCGACAGCGCAGTGGCGTCGCTCAGGCGGTGCTCAATCGAGGCGCCCACCTGCTGCTGCCGCACCGTCTTGCGCGGGTCCTGCGCGAGTGCGTCGAAGTAGGCCTTGCTGTTGCCGGTCTGGCGGCTGCGGAACTGCGCGGCGGTCAAGCCCAGCGGGTCTTTCGACATCGGCTGGTCGAGCACGTTGAGCACCACAGCGACGTGGGTGTCCGCTGTCGATTGGCTTTGCCAGCGCGCATTCAGCTGGCGCCGCGTGGATTCGCTGTGTGGACGGAACCCATCGGTGTGGAACTGCGCGCCTTCGATGGTCAGCCCGTAGCCCGGGGTGCTGGTGCTCAACGTGGTGCCGATCTTCCACAGCCCGAAGCGCCCGAGCGTGGCCTGGACTGTCGCTGTGGGCACCAGTGCATCGTCCGCGGTGAACACCTGCACCACGCCACCAGCCGCATTGCCGTACAGCTGCGCCAGCGGGCCGCGCAACACCTCGATGCGACCGACAGAACCGAGCGCCACATTCGACACCTGGCCCTGCCCGTCGGGCATCGTCGCCGGGATGCCATCGACCAGCACCTTGACGCCGCGAATGCCGAAGCTCGAACGCGCACCGAAGCCGCGGATCGACAGTTGCACGTCCTGTGCCTCGTTGTTGCGACTCGACACCGACATCCCCGGCACCCGGTTCAACACCTCCGACAGACTGAGCAGCGGACCAGCGTTCTCGATGGTGTCGCGGGTCACGGCCGAGATCGCCGCGGGCACGTCGAACGAGGGTTCGCGCACCCGCTGACCCGAGATGACCACGGTGTCGAGCCGCGTGGCGGGCGCATTCATTTGCGCGCAGGCATCGCCCACCAGCGCGAGCAAAGCGCACAGCCATGGCATTGGAAGGCCCCTGCGGCCAGCGTGAGGTGTGTTCATGGCGTCAATCGCTGGTCAGCGACAGCTTGGCACTCGGCAGCCAGGGAGCGGCGCCGTCGGCCGCGCTGCGCACCTTGGGCGCCGCGATGAACAGCCGCTCGCTCGGCAGGCCCTTGGCGACCAGCGCGTCGCGCACCGCCAGGCCGCGTTGCAGCGCCAGCTGGCGCATCGCGTCGGGCGTGACCTCGATGGTCGACTTCAGCAGCGCTTCCATCTCGGCCGGCGGCAGGCTCTTGGCCAGCCCGACCAGGTTGCGCGGCTTGTCGGGGATGTCGGTGTCTTTGTAGACCGACTTCAGCAATTCATCGCGCTCGTCGGCAGCAAACACCGGCGCGGCTGGCGCAGGGACTGCCGTGGCCGCCGCGCCGGAGCGCGCTGCGTCCTTTTTGCGCTCCTGCGCCAACCGCGCATCGAGCGCGGCCTGCACATAGCCGTCGCGATCGGTGGCCGGGTCGGACACGCCGGTGACCGTCATTGTCAGCGCGGGCCGATCAGCCAGCGCCTGCGCCACCTTGGCCAGCGCCGCCGCACCAGACTCGGTGACATACGGCACGCCGACGCCAAACGCCACCTCGCTGAAGTCTTCACTGCCACCACCGAACATCAGCGAGAAGGGCGCGGTGAGGGCTTTGGCAATCAGGTTGAGGATGACCTTGACGACGATGCCGGCGACACTAAACTGCGGGTCGTTCAGTGAACCGCTGATCGGCAGGTTGATGTCGATCACGCCGTGGCGGTCGGTCAGCAGCGCGACCGCCAGCAGCACCGGCAGGGTGGTGGCGCTCGGGCTGTCGATGCGCTCGCCGAAAGTCAGCTGGTTCAGGATCACTTGGTTCTTTGCTTCCAGCCGGCCGTCGGCAGTGATCGCGTACGAGACGTCCATGCTGAGCTTGCCGCGCTCGATGGCGTAGCCGGCGTACTTGGCTGCGTACGGCGACAGCGGTGCCAGTTCCAGGTCGGTCGCTTTTGCACGGATGTTCAGCGCCAGCGGCTGGGCCGTCGGGTTGAGTTGCCCGGAGATGTCGAGCAGCGCGGTGCCTGCCGCGCGGCCGTGCAGCTCCAGCGTCGCCATCTCGCGCGAGCCCGAACGGAAGGCGCCCAGGCTGCCGTTGAGCTCGGTCAGCTCGGCGCTGTAGTTGGGTCGCACGAAGTGATCGCTGAAATCGACACGGCCGTTGGTGAGCTTGGTGGCGCCAATGCTCAGTTGCATCGGCGTTGCCGGGGTGTCTGCGGTGGTCACCGCGCCGGATGCGGCCAAGGCGGCTGAGCTCGCGGTCACGGCAGATGGCACGGGAGGCGCCTGCGTCACCACCGGTGCACTGGCGGCGTCGGCAGGCGCGGCAGCGCGGCTCGCCGACATGTCCTGCAGGTTGAAGCGACCGTCCTCCGTGATCACCAGGCGGGAATAGAAATCAGCGAGTGCCGCGTCGGTGATGTTGATCGCCGGTCCGCGGCCGGGCGCCATCGCCAGCGCGACGCCACTGAGCTTCAACGACTGCCAGCTCAGCAGCTCATCGGTGTTGCCGAGGCCGGGCTTGGCGCCTGCCGCCGGCCGGCTGTGCACCAGCACGTCGGCCAGCAGCACATCACCGGTGACGCCGATGTCGAGCCCCGCGGGCAGCTCCTTGACCGACACCGTGGCTTTGATGCCGGTCTCGGCGCGCAGCAGGCGCACCGGCAGTTGGTCGCGCACATAGGGCTCAAAGGCCTGCAACGGGAAGCGATCGAGCTTCAGCGCGCCCTTGACCATCAAAGGCTGCAGACCGAGCTGGCCGCGCCAGTCGAGCACGCCCGAGGTCACCGCGCCCAGCGCCACCGCGGTCGATTTGTCGCTGGCCTTGCTGGCCACCTGGTCGATGTCGCGTGGGCCCAGCAGGCGGGCGCTGAACTGCACCTT
>JANPNF010000356.1:0-3847 GCA_031427315.1 Burkholderiales bacterium
TTGCTGAACGGAATCAGCCGCTGGGCGATCGCATTCAGGCGAATCACCTGCGGGTGGTTGGCCGGTGCCAGCGCTTTTTGCGCCGCGGCTTGCTGCAGCATCTGCTGATACTGCTGCGCCGCCGCGCTTTCGATCTGCTCGGCCGGCACCAGCTTGGCCAGGCTCGACTGCTTGTCGACCTCGACACCGTCGCGCGCCCAGCCCGGCAGCGCCAGGGCCGCTCCCGCACCCAGCAGCACGTGGCCAAACCCGCGGCGGGCGTGGAGACGGCAAGCGCAGCCATGGCGATGCCAGAGCGCTGCAGCAGTCGCCGGATCGGGCTCGAAAGCGGCTTGCGGATCGAATTCAGGGGTCATGTTGTTCATCGTCTTGGGTCCAGTTCACGCATGGCCTCTTGCAGCCACCACAGCATGCCCAACGCCGGCAGCGCCAGCGCGGTGGACACGATGAAGAAAGTCGGCCATCCGATCGCCTCCGACAGCACACCGGCCAGTGGCCCCACCCACACACGGCCGACCGAGGCAAACGCCGACAACAAAGCGTACTGCGTGGCGGTGAAGCGCTGATTGCACAGGCTCATCAGGAAGGCAACGAATGCGGCGGTGCCCATGCCGCCTGACAGATTCTCGGCGGCGATCACCATCAGCAGGCCGCCGTCGATGTCGGTGGCCTGCGCGAGCTTGACGAAGCCCCAGTCGAACGGCGGCAGCACGAAGCCGGGCATCGCGCCTTTGCCGTGGACGGCCAGCCACCAGAAGCCGAGGTTGCTGGCCATCTGCAGCACGCCGAACAAAAACAGCGCGCGCCACAGCCCGAGCTTGAGCATCAGCAGGCCGCCGACCAGCGCGCCGCCGATGGTGAGCCACAGGCCGATCAGCTTGTTGACGACGCCGACCTCGGCCGGGCTGAACATCATCGCCTTCAGCAAAAACGGCGTCATCAGCGAACCGGCAAAGGCATCGCCCAGCTTGTAGAGCACGATGAAAGCCAGGAAGGCGGCCGCGCCGCGTTGAGAGAAATAGCTGTCCAGGCCCTTGAGCAACGTCTGAAATTTGGCCACCCGCGCCGCCCAGGCTGCCAGCGGCAGTGTGAACGCCAGCCCCAGCAGCAACGCCAGAAGATCGGTCCATTTGCGCTGCAAACCGGCGTCTAGCGTGCTGCCGTCAAACCACGGGGCGAGCAGCGCATGGGCGATCGGCGGGCCGAAGCGCTCGCTGAGCACAAAACCGACCGCCACCGCTGCCAGCAGCGCGGCAAAGCCGAGCAGGTCTTGCCGGGCCACGCTGGAGCGGTCGCCGACCGATCGCACGCGCGGCAGCGCGATCGCCGACAGCACCGCAGCGCCGGCCATCAGCGCCGCCATGAAGCGGTACACCTCGGGCCACGTCCAGCCGCCAGGCCCGCTGGCGTTCGACGGGTCGACCCAGATCAGCGCGATGCCGCCTGACAGGATCATCGCCAGCCGGTAGCCAAGCACGCTGACGGAGGCGCCCAGGCCACGCTCGCGCGCGGCCAGCAGGTCGGTGCGGTAGGCATCGATGACCACGTCTTGCGAGGCGGCCACAAAGGCCACCAACACCGCCAGCAATGCGAAGCTGCGGGTGGCCTGGGTGGGCGAGGTGTCGGCCAGCCAGAGCAGCGCACCGGCCAGCGCCAGCTGCGTGAGCACCAACCAGCCGCGGCGCCGGCCCAACCACGGCAGCTCGAAGCGGTCCATCAACGGCGCCCACAAAAACTTGAAGGTGTAGGGCAAGCCGACCAAGCTCAGAAAGCCGATGGTTGCCACGTCGAGCCCTTCGAGGCTGAGCCAGGCCTGCATCGCCTGGCCGGTCAGCGCCAGCGGCAGCCCGGAAGCAAAGCCGAGCACGGTGACGACCACCAGCCGGTGCAGCATGCCCACATCGATGCGACGGGGCGTGCGGTCAGGCAACGGGACGGTTTCACGCGGTTCGGCATCGGGCATGGGACATTCTAGAAAGCGGGCGAAAGTGGGCAAAAGCGGGCAGGCTTCACCAAGAAGGCGATACAGCCCCCCCCGCGAATGAGGGGGTGATGTGCGGCGAATTCGTGCATCCGGTGACGGCCCAGCGGCGTAATGCATGTGGGGATGGGTGCTGGCCTTCTGTGAGGGCAAGTGGGCGCTCTTCCTCGCTCCCGTGCGCCCGATGTGCACGACCCTTACAGCCGCATCCATCTGAGGAATCCAGCATGCAACACCTGATCTCACGTCACCCGCGTCTGACAACGCTCCTGGGCGCCCTGCTCGTGGCCTTCTTCAGCATGTCGGTTCAGGCCTCCAGCCACCTCGAAGCGCAGTTCATCACCACGCAGCCCAATTTCGATTGCACAGACTTCTACATGTTCAACAGTTATGTAGCCGTCAAGTCCGACTCTGTGACGCTGATCGCCAACTACATCCCGCTGCAGGACGCTTACGGTGGCCCAAATTACTTCTCGCTCGACCCGAACGCGCTCTACGAGATCCACATCGATAACGTCGGCGATGGCAAGGAACACATCACTTTCCAGTTCCAGTTCAAGAACGCACTGAAGAGCATCGCGCTGCCGATCAGCGTGGGTGCCAGCACCAAGAACGTCCCGATTCCGTTGATCCAGGCCGGTGCCGTGAGCACGCCGAATTCGCCCAGCCTGAACCTCAACGAGAGCTACACCGTCAACATCGTTCGCGGTGACCGCCGCACCGGCACATCAGCCGCGTTGACCAATGCCGCCACCAACTCGGCCACCTTCGCCAAGCCGGTCGACAACATCGGCACCAAGACGATCCCTGACTACCCTGGCTACGCCGCTCAGCACGTCTACAACGTGAAGATCCCGGGCTGCACCGGCACCGGCCGCGTGTTCGTCGGCCAGCGCAAGGACCCGTTCGCCATCAACCTGGGCGTGATCTTCGATCTGGTCCATGCCCCGCTGAGCGTCATCACCAACCCGGCCCTGATCGACGCGGGCAACGACGACCTCGCTGACAAGAACGTCACCACGCTCGCGCTCGAAGTGCCAAAGTCCTGCCTGACCGCCGCGGCGAACCAGCCGGTGATCGGCGGCTGGACCACGGCCAGCCTGCGCCAGGGCCAGTACTTGACCCCCAGCCCAGCCAAGGGCCACGCCACCACGGTGACCACCGGCGGCGGCTGGGTGCAGGTGTCGCGCCTCGGCATGCCGTTGGTTAATGAGGTGGTGATCGGCCTGCCGGACAAGGACCGCTTCAACGGCTCCGTGCCCACTGGCGACGGCCAGTTCATCGACTACGTCACCAACCCGACCTTGCCACGCCTGATCGAGATCGCGTTTGGTCAGCCTGCCGGCGCCTTCGCACCCTCGAATGCGGGCCGCAGCGACCTCGTCACCACCTTCCTGACCGGCATCCCCGGGGTCAACCAGTTGGCCACGGTGACGCCGTCGGAAATGCTGCGCCTGAACACCAGCATCGCCGCGGTGCCGCTGGCCAGCCAGCAGCGCCTGGGCATCGTCGGCAGCATCCTCAATGGTGCCAGCGACTTCGCCGGTTATCCGAACGGCCGCCGCCCGCAAGACGACATCGTCGACATCTCGCTGGTCGCGGTGATGGGGGGTTTGTGCGTGGCCAACGGCGACACCAACGCGTATGGCTTCGGTACGGCGTGCAAGCCATCGGCTGTGCCGCTGGCCGCCAACGGCACCGTCTTCAAGCTGCATGACGCAGTGGATCAGGCGAACCAGACGAAGCGCCCGCTGTTGGCCGGGTTTCCGTACCTGAATACGCCGATCCCCGGGGCGAAGTAAGCCACTGGGTTCTGCGGCCAGACCCGTGGCGGGGGGGGCCCCCCCCCGCGCCCCCCCCAGAGGA
>JANPNF010000357.1:0-3278 GCA_031427315.1 Burkholderiales bacterium
CGGGCGGTGAATCGGCGCCCAGCGTCGCCTTGTAGCCCGCCACCGCGCTGCTCATGCACAGCCGCGAATTGGTGTCGACGTTGTTGGTGCCGATCAGGCCCTTGGCCAGCTTGTTGTAGACGTAGTAGTCCTCGGTCAGCAATTGGCCCGACAGATAGAAGCCAACCGCATCGGGGCCGTGGGTGGTGATGACCGAAGCGAAGCGATCGGCCAGGTGGTCGAGCGCGTGGTCCCAACTGACAGGCTGCGGGACGCCGCCGCGCTCGGCACGCATCTGCGGCTGCAGCAAGCGGGTCTGCAGCGTAAGTGGCTGCGCGGCCGTCAGGTGCAGCGTGCTGCCCTTGGTGCACAGCCGCCCGAAGTTCGCCGGGTGCTGGGGATCACCTCGCACCCCGGTGATCTGCCGACCGTCGCTCTCGATGATCACGCCGCAGCCCACACCGCAGTACGGGCAGGTGGACCGCGTTTCCTGCGTCATGGGCTGTGTGGCGCCTGCACTTCGAAAGTGGTGTCCCCCAGTGCGCCGGTAGAGGCGCCCGGGCCGGCCCGTGGCGGCAGCAAGTCCAGCGCCAGAGACGCCAGCTCAGTGGTGTTCAACGACACCTCGCCCGCGTCCACCTTGACGGCAAACGGCACGGTGCATCCGACGTCGGGCGCCTGCGCACAGCCGTCGGCCAGGCCGATGGTCCAGTTGTGCAGCGGGCAGGCCACGCTGGTGCCGAACACGATGCCCTGGCTCAGCGGGCCGCCCTTGTGCGGGCACCGGTCGAGCAGCGCGAAGACCTGGTCAGCTGCGTTGCGGAAGATCGCCACCGCGATGCCGCGTGGGCGTTCCACCCGCCTCGCCCCCAGCACCGGAATGTCATCGACACGGCAGATCGGCTTCCAGTCGCTCATGCCGGCACCCCCACCGGAACGAACTGTCGCGTGTCGACCGCCGCCTTGTCGAACTCGAACCACGGGTCGGGCTCGCCGTCGAGCGCAGCCTGCAGCTGGGCCCACAGCGCCTTGCGGCCTTCGTGGTCATCGAGGATCTTTTTCTTCACGTGGTCGAGGCCCACCCGACTCACGTAATGCACGGTGCGTTCGAGGTACCAGCCTTCCTGGCGGTACAGCTCGCAGAACGCGCCGGTGTACTCCAACACCTCCTCGGCCGTCTTGACCTTGACGAAGAAGTGCGCCACCTCGGTCTTGATGCCGCCGTTGCCGGCGATGTACATCTCCCAGCCACTGTCCACCCCGATCACGCCGACGTCCTTGATGCCGGCCTCGGCGCAGTTGCGCGGGCAACCACTCACGGCGAACTTGACCTTGTGCGGTGCGTACATGCGCCACATCGCGCGCTCCAGGTCCTTGCCCATCTGCGTGCTGTCCTGCGTGCCCATGCGGCACCACTCGCTGCCGACGCAAGTCTTCACCGTGCGCAGCGCCTTGGCGTAGGCGTGGCCCGAAGGCATGCCGATGTCTTTCCACACATTGACCAGGTCTTCCTTCTTCACACCCAGCAAGTCGATGCGCTGCCCGCCGGTCACCTTCACCGTTGGGATCTTGTACTTGTCGACCGCATCAGCGATGCGGCGCAACTCATCGGCGGTGGTCTCGCCACCCCACATGCGCGGGATCACCGAGTAGGTGCCGTCTTTCTGAATGTTGGCGTGGCTGCGCTCGTTGATGTAGCGGCTTTGTGGGTCGTCCTTCGCCTCTTTCGGCCAGGTGCTGATCAGGTAGTAATTGATCGCCGGGCGGCAGCTGGCGCAGCCGTTCGGTGTGCGCCAGTTCAGGTGCTCGTAGACGCTGGCGATGGTCAGCAGCTTGTCGTTGCGGATCGCGTCACGTGCGTCCTGGTGGCTGGCATCGGTGCAGCCGCACATCGCTTTCTTGGTGGGCGCCTTCGAATAATCGCCGCCGGCGGTGAACATCAACAGCTGCTCGACAAGGCCAGTGCACGAGCCGCAGCTGGCACTGGCCTTGGTGTGCTTGCGCACCTCGTCGAGGGTGAACAGGCCCTTCTCCTTGATCGCCTTGCAGATCGTGCCTTTGGTGACGCCGTTGCAGCCGCACACTTCGTCGGCATCGGCCATCGCCGCGGCCTTGCTGTGGCCCTGGTGGCCGACGTCACCGATGTTCGATTCGCCGAACATCAGCTTGTCGCGGATGTCGGAAATCTTGCGGCCCTCGCGCAGGAGTTTGAAATACCAGCTGCCATCGACGGTGTCGCCGTACAGGCAGGCGCCGATCAGCTTGTCGTCCTGAATCACCAGCTTCTTGTAGACACCGGCATACGGATCAGACATCACGATCTCTTCGCAGTCAGCCCCACCCGTGAAGTTGCCAGCCGAGAACAAATCGATGCCGGTGACCTTCAGCTTGGTTGAGGTCTGCGAACCGAGATAGCGGCCGATGCCGAACTGCGCCAGGTGCGTCGCGCAGACCTTGCCCTGCTCGAACAGAGGTGCGACCAGCCCGTAGACCATGCCGCGGTGTGCTGCACATTCGCCGACGGCGTAGATGCGCGGGTCGGTGATGGTCTGCATCGTGTCGTTGACGACCAGGCCGCTGCTGTTGTTGTCGCCGCAGTAAAGGCCGGCTTGAATTGCCAGCTCGGTGCTGGGCCGAATGCCGGCGGCCATCACCACGAGGTCGGCCGGGATCTCGCGGCCGTCCTTGAATTGCACCGCCCGGACACGACCCCGGGTCGTGGCTTCCCCGTCGGCGCGGTCCGCCTTGCCCTCGTCCGTGTCGCCGATCAACGCCTGCGTCTGGGCGCCCATCAGGAACTTCAGGCCGCGGTCTTCCAACGATTTCTGCAGCAGTTTGCCGGCCACATCGTCGAGCTGGCGTTCCATCAGCCAATGGTTGATGTGCACCACGCTGACCTGCATGCCGCGCAGCATCAGGCCGTTGGCCGCTTCGAGGCCGAGCAACCCGCCGCCGATGACCACCGCATGCTTGTACTTGGTCGCCGCGTCGATCATCGCGTTGGTGTCGGCGATGTCTCGGTAGCCGATCACGCCATCCAGGTCCTTGCCCGGCACCGGCAGCATGAAGGGGTTGGAGCCGGTGGCCATCAGCAGCCGGTCGTATTCGGCCTCGATCTCGGCGCCGTCGGCGCCCACCGCGCGCACGATGCGCTGCTTGCGGTCGATGTGCACCACCTTCTTGCCGGTGTGCAGCGTGATTTGGTTGTCGCGGTACCAGTCAAGCGGGTTGAGGATGATTTCGTCGATCGTCTGCTCGCCGGCCAGCACCGGGCTCAGCAGGATGCGGTTGTAGTTCGG